>JBBPIG010000013.1:0-127992 GCA_038040445.1 Acidobacteriota bacterium
CGTCTCGATTCTGCTGGGCACGGGCACGGGCAGCTTTGGGGCGAAGACCGACTTCAGCACTGGCTTCGCTCCAGCCTCAGTCGCGGTGGGCGATTTCAATGGCGATGGCAATCTCGATCTGGCGGTGGCGGACCGTGGGGATTTTGAGAGCGGTACCGATCCCGAGACCGTCTCGATTCTGCTGGGTACGGGCACGGGCAGCTTTGGGGCGAAGACCGACTTCGGCACTGGCTCTCCATTCGAAGTGGCGGTGGGCGATTTCAATGGCGATGGCAATCTCGATCTGGCGGTGGCGAACAATAATAACACCGTCTCGATTCTGCTGGGCGCGGGCGCGGGCAGCTTTGGGGCGAAGACCGACTTCGGCACTGGCATTCAGCCAATCTCAGTGGCGGTGGGCGATTTCAATAGCGATGGCAAGCTCGATCTGGCGGTAGCGAACTATGGTTTCAACGGCGCCACCGTCTCGATTCTGCTGGGCACGGGCACGGGCAGTTTTGGGGCGAGGACCGACTTCGTCACTGGCAGCGGTCCAGCCTCAGTCGCGGTGGGCGATTTCAATGGCGATGGCAAGCTCGATCTGGTGGTGGCGAACCTTAGGAGCAACACCGTCTCGATTCTGCAGAACACCGGACCAATTGGCTTTTCGCTTGGTTTTGATTCGCCGACAGTGACAGCGCAGCAAGGGACAACGATTCGTGTAACAGTAAACATAAACCGCATAGGTGGATTCACCGGCAATGTGACGGTCACTCCACCTGATCCATTAATGCGCATCAAACCAAAGCCGCCTGCTCCGATCGCGACGACAGACACTAGCGTAACATTCAAGTTAAAAATCAAGGGAGGCGCGCCACTCGGCCCGCATCAGGAAACATTCACAGCCCGTGATGATTCGGGCCACACTATTGCTGTGACGCTCACGGTTATCGTTCAATAGCGTGGTGAGGCGAGAGGGATCGCCCGGTAGAGCAGTCTTGGCTTGTAGAATGTGATGCTCATCATAGGGGTTTCGAGGGAATAGGAAGAGTCTCCAGTATATCACTCGGCCATCGGGATATGGGCAGCACCACTAACCTCAACACGCCTCGCGAAAGTCACACAGCGACGCTATTGACCAACGGCAAAGTGTTGGTCGCAGGGGGCCTGTTGGTCGCAGGGGGCCCAAGCGGCAGCATCCTCAACAGCGCGGAGCTTTATGATCCGGCGGCCACAATCGCGATCCCAAGGATCGTCAGCGCTTCGGTCGAGGGCAAGAGGCTCTTTGTCGTTGGCGAGAACTTTGACCCCGGCGCGGTGATACTGCGTAACGGAGTAGAGCAGACGACCAAGAACGATCCACAGAATCCGCAGACCGCATTGATCGGTAAGAGGGCGGGAAAGAAGCTCATGGCCGGCGACACGCTACAGGTGCGAAATCCCAACGGCACACTCTCGCAGGAGTTCACCTTCCCAGATTCGTAGGAATTCCTCCCACGCAACGTAAGGAATTGCCGATGGCCGATTGTCGATTATGGACTGCAGATTCTACTGCGCGCTCCATCAATCTGAAATCGGCAATCGGCAATTCTTACCAGGCTGAGGTCCGGTCGCCAGCTGGACCTCAGCCTTTATTTTGGTTGCGAAACGACGGCGTTTCGAAGCGCGCCGATCTTTTCTATTCTGATTTCTATCCGGTCGCCATCCTTCAAGAACACCGGCGGGTTCATATAAACTCCCACACCCGACGGCGTGCCGGTCGAAATGATATCGCCGGGCCTCAAAGTCAGACCTTGCGATATGAACTCGATCAACTGGGGAACCTTGAAGATCAGATCGTTGGTGTTTGATCGCTGCCTCACTTCCCCGTTAACAGTCAGTTCGATCTCGAGCGTGTGAGGATCGCTGATCTCATCGGTCGTCACCAGCCACGGTCCGCAAGGAGCGAAGGTGTCCAGCCCCTTCGCGCGGACCCACTGGCGCTCGCGCTTCTGAATATCGCGCGCGGTCACATCGTTCATGATCGTGTAGCCGGCAACATAGTCCATCGCGTCATCGGCCCTGACCGAGCGGGCTTCTTTGCCGATGACGACCGCAAGCTCCGCTTCGTAGTCGATCATCTCGCTGATGCGAGGCAGCTTGATGTGATCGCCTGGCCCGATCAGTGCAGTAACACACTTCGAAAACATCAGCGGGAACTCAGGCGGCTTCGCGTTCCCTTCAGCAGCGTGCGCAGCGTAGTTCAAACCAACGGCGAGTATCTTTCCCGGAGCGACTACCGGCGGACCCAGCTTGATCGCCGAAAGTGGGCTCAGCGCGCCCGCCGCCCTCAACTCGACTGCGAGCGCCGGAGAAGAATTGATCTTTGCGGTTAGATTGCTCGCCCATTTCGACCCCCGCCGATAGACGTCTACCGCGTCTCGGTACGCGCCTTCGATGGCGAACGTCGCCGGATCAGTGTCCGGTTCGATCCAGTCACCTTTCAATTCAATGATCCCGCAGAAGGCGGTCACGTCGAGGACTTCTTCGCCCAGCAGTATGCCAGCGCGATTCTGGCCTTCGACAATCATCGACAAGAGCTTCATTGTTTCCTCCGAGCGTTTGATCAGCGGCGATCATATCAGGAATTAGAGCACTGCCCGGCATTGACTCGCTTGCCGAGCCCCATCTCTTACTCTATGCTGTCTTCCTAAAATTCGGCGGAGGTAGGCGTGATAGTTCCGTTCAGCGAGATTCGCAGCTTGATACCTGCGTACATATTCAACGAGTTTGGGCAGCTCACCGGCCACTTCGTTCATTACGATCAGATTGTCTGCGAATCGGGCGGCGGCCGCCTCAAGATATGGTTGAACCAGGACGCGTTCAACGAGCAAGACCCTGACCGGCTGATCTGCGACTACCCCGAAAACGACCTGCGAGGACACGCATCGTAGAGTTCGTAGTACCGCATTCATGCGGAAGTTTGTCGGAGGGTAAGCGAAGACCGGGTGAGTACGAACTTCCGCCTGAAGGCGGGACTACCAACCTCTTTTGAGGAGAGAGATCGATGAAGCTCGAAGAATTCCAGATGGAGCGGATGCAGTCGACCTGGGAAAACCTCGTCCGCTACAACCTCTCGGAGAGCGGCGTTAATCCGGCGGCGATCGGCGACCTGATCCCCGATCCCGCCGAACGCGAAGAGTTGCTCAGCACCGAGCTCGGCTACAGCCAATCGAACGGCACGCCCGAGCTTAGACGGGCGATTGCCGCGATATACCCCGGCGCAGAAGAAGAAAACATCATCGCCACCGTCGGCACGGCGGAAGCGAATTTCCTGCTGGCGTGGATGCTCACCGAACCCGGCGATGAAGTCGTGATGATGATGCCGAATTACATGCAGCTTTGGGGGCTGGTGCGAGCTTTCGGAGCGGAGATCAAACCGCTGCCTCTGATCGAGGAACTTCAATGGGCTCCCGATCTGGACGCGCTCGAACGAGCCGTTTCGCCAAGAACAAAGCTGATTGCTGTTTGTAATCCCAACAATCCGACGGGCGCGATTCTGACCGAGCAGGAAATGGAGCGAATCGTCGAGGCCGCGCGACGCGTTGGCGCGTGGCTGGTCGCCGACGAGGTCTACCGCGGCGCGGAACTTCAGCGAGACGTGACGCCAAGCTTCTGGGGCAAGTATGAAAAAGCAATCATCACCAGCGGGCTCTCGAAGGCTTATGGCTTACCAGGCTTGAGGATCGGTTGGATAGCATCGACGCCCGAGTTAGTGACGCGCGCGTGGTCGTATCATGACTACACGACCATCGGTCCGGGTCCCGCCAGCGACTTCCTAGCGCGAGTAGCGCTCAGGCCCGAGAGTAGAGCCAGGCTGCTTGACCGAACCAGAACTATTCTCAACGCCAACTACCCGATCATTCGCGAGTGGGCCGAGGCGAACGATCTCTCGTTTGTCCCGCCGCAGGCGGGAGCAATTGCTTATTTGCGATACCATCTGGACATCGGCTCGCTGGAGTTTGTCGAGCGGCTGAGACGAGAGAAGAACGTGCTGATCGTGCCTGGCGAGCATTTCCTGATGGGCAAATATTTGCGAATCGGCTTCGGTGGGAACGCGGTCCACCTCCGCGAAGGACTCGAGTTGATCGGCAACTTCATTTCGGAGCTTGAGGAGTGATACGTGATACGTGTTTCGTGATTCGTGATGCGTGATCGGATGAGGTGCTGACGCATTACGGTCACTTGGCCGATCACGCATCACGTTTCACGCATCACGTATCACGTCTCCGCATCACTCTCCTATGAAACTGAACCTCGCGTTCATCGGCTTCGGCAACGTAGCGCGAGCTTTTGCCCGGATCCTCACCGATCGACAGTCGCAAATTACCGCCGACTACGGGCTTCGATGGAACACCACAGCGATAGCGACCGCCAATCACGGCTGTGTAACATCGACCGGCGGCATCGATCTACTGGCAGCCGCCGAGCTTGTTCAGCGAGGCGGCAACCTCTCAGAGCTGCATGGCTCGATCAGCGCTCCTGATCCTCTCGCGGTAATTGAAAACTGCAACGCCGACATCCTGTTCGAGACGACCCCGCTGAATATCGACGACGGCGAACCGGCGGTCGGCCACATTCGAACCGCCCTGGCTCGCGGCATTCACGTAGTCACCGCCAACAAAGGACCTATCGCCTTCGCTTATCGTGAGCTGAAGTCGCTCGCTGCTGAGCGCGGCGTCAGCTTTCGATTTGAAGGCACGGTGATGGACGGAACGCCGGTGTTCAATCTCGTAGAGTATTGCTTGCCCGGCGTGCAAGTGCTCGGCTTCAGCGGCGTGCTCAACAGCACGACCAATCTCATCTTGACCGGTATGGAGTCCGGGCGCTCGTTTGAAGAATCGCTGGTATCGGCAAAACAGCGCGGCATCGCCGAAGCCAACGCCGACTACGACATCGACGGTTGGGACGCGGCGGTGAAAGCGGTTGCTTTGGCAAACGTCCTGATGAACGCCGACTCACGGCCGGCAGATGTCGAACGCGAGGGCATTCGCAACATCACAATTGAGGATGTTCATTCGGCGGCTGCTTCGGGGCTGGCGGTGCGCCTGATCGCGCGTGGCAAGCGAACGACAGACGGCGTGGCGATTACCGTCGCTCCTGAAAGGGTGCCGTTGGGTTCGGCGCTCGGCTCAGTTCGCGGCACATCAAATGTGCTGGTGCTCGAAACGGACTTGATGGGCGAGATTGCAATAGTCGAAAACGATGCGGAGATCGAGCAAACCGCCTACGCGCTCCTGAGCGATATGCTGAGAGTTCACGCCGGCAAATGAACCAAGGTTATTGCCGCGAGTATTCTGGAACCCACAGCAAAGCGCTCGTGAAACGGTTATGGCCTCTTGCCGTTGTAGGACGGCACGATCGGCAGCAAAACACGAGACGGGTGCGCTCGATCGTGATGAATCGTGTTCTTAGCTATGCGAGTCTCGTCATCCGCTCGCAACGGTTTTCCGGTGTTGGGATTCGGATCGAAGCGCGGATCATTCGAACTCGTCACGTGAATCGCGATGCGATGCCCCTTGTTGAACACTATGCTCGTGGACCAAAGGTCAAGCGAGAACTTGTAAACCTCGCCCTTCTTCATGAAGACCTCGCGATCGAATCCATCTCGAAACCGGGCGCGCGCCGCCGAGTCGAGCACCAGCCGCTCGGTGCCGTCCGGATAAACGTCGACCAGCTTCGCCATCCAGTCCGTGTCCGGCGCGTCGCTCTCAGCCCACAGCTCGACCTTGACGCGTCCGGTCACTTCGAGCGGCGCTGTCAAAACAGGTGAGACGAATTTCAAAATGTCTTTTCGCTCGCCGGTGGCGCGCTGGTCCATCGGACCCTTCTTGACGCTCAGATTCGCACCACCGATGGTCGGAACGGGATTCTTGGGATCGTAGCTGTAGGTGTCGGCGCTCTCCTGTTCGACCGGCATCTTCTCGCCGAGCGCTCCGGCTGGCTTAAGAAAATAAGAGGTCGGCTTCGCGGGCACTGGCCACGCTAACGCGGTGCGCCACTCATTGCCGGGAGCTTGCGCGTTCGTTACGTCTCCCATCACATAGTAGCGAACAGGAGGCTCGTCCATGATGCCGTTGTCTTTCCCCTTCAGCCAGTAGTCAAACCAGCGCATTGCCTCTTCCGTGGCACTGATAGCTGAATCGGTGGGGTACTTTACTTCTTCCAACTTGCCGTGGCCCCAGGGTCCCATTATCAGCTTCTGATTCCCCGCTGCGAGCCCGGCGCCTGTCGATTGCAGCCCTACGAAGTTGTCGATGTTGCCTTGTCCGAAGATATCGTACCAGCCGCCGTAGTTGTAAACCGGCACGTGAATCTCGTGCCAGTGCCTGGGCATCTCGGCCAGGTCGAAGAAGCCGTCGTAGACGTTGTGCTTTATCGTCTCCGCTATTACCCACTCCGCGCTTTGCCGCTTCAGCCAGGGGTCGTTCAGCTCTTTTCGATAAACTCCACCCATAAAAGCCGACTGATTGTAGAGGCTCGCGCGCGCGACCATGACGAACGTCGCAACCAGATGCGGCGGGTTCATCATCGAAGCGAGGTTCGCCGCAATGCCCATCGCCGAGGCGCCGTACATCCCAACCTTGCCGCTCGACCACCCTTGTTTGGCGATCCATTCGATGGTGTCGTAACCATCGAGGTGATCATTCATGAAAGGCCGGTACTCGCCCTCGCTCTTGAATCTTCCGCGGCAATCTTGAACTACGAGAGCGAATTGGCGGTTGGTCCAAAGAGAGTTTCCGGTTGCCTGGAGGTCTTTGCCGTAAGGCGTTCGCACCAATACCACCGGCCACGGTCCTTTGCCTTGAGGAAGAAAGATGCTAGTCGCGAGCTTGACGCCGTCACGCATCGGGACCATCTGCTCGAGTGGCTTCGCCGCTTGAACTGCAGGCGGCGATGTAGCAGGCGAAGCTTGCTGGGAGGCGGCAGCTATTAACGAACCCAACAGGAGGACGAGAACAAGCGAAAGAAAGATCGCTAATGGTTGCCGGACAGCCACCGAGAGTCGCGGCGACTCAGGGGCGCGTTGACCCAGCGGCTCGATGGCTCGTGCTACGCAGATAGACAGTTCCTTCTTCTCAACCTGTTTCATTCCTCAATCCTCCGTTTCGCACAGTCGCACACGCGGCGACCGGCAGAGCAAGCAGATGTTTTTCGGGCCCTGGGAGCGCAGGCATCCCTGCCTGCCTGGGCGTGGCGCGAGAAGAGGCAAGGCAGGGATGCCTGCGCTCCCAGGTGATGACATTCGACCTCGTATTAGTTCAGGATGATGGGCGGAGTCTACTAACTTTACGTCTTCAATTCAACCGGGAGACAAAAACATTTCGTCTAGCTTATTACGTGAGGCAACGAATCCCACTTCGTCTAGCTTTTGCGTGAGGCAACAGGCCGCCAATTAGCCGTGTGGCCCAATTTATTCTTTCATCAAGGACAAACACGTCAATTTTCAATTTCCTTTTGTCGAAGGATGCGATAGAACAGCAGTGCAGCAAACCGTCAATCAAACAATCTGTCTGACGTACACTGGAGGCCTTTTGATCGAACGCAGAAGAGCTAAGCGGTTTCAGGTGGATTGGCAAATACGAGTCGAAGGCGCCAATGGCAGGAACAGCTTCGTCGAGGCCGGTGTGCTTCGCAACTTAAGCTCGAGTGGCGCACTCTTGACCCTGGCAAAACGTCTGTCACCGGGCACGAGGCTGGATATATTCATCAGGCTCCCGCTACACGGACGGAAGTGGATGAAGTACCCGGCTCGCGTCGTGCGCATTGACCCCGGCATCGGGTCTGTTACCGCTGCGGTAAAGTTCGACGGCCCGCGACCCGATTTCGGCACGCCGCTCGCTTCAGTCTGATTCTAGGGCGCGAGTCTCTCAATCACCCACTTGCCTTCACCATCGAGCCGGTAACGAATCCTGTCATGGAGACGGCTTGGGCGGCTCTGCCAGAACTCGAACATGAACGGCGCTAAACGGTAGCCCCCCCAGAAGGGCGGCAGCGGGATCATCCCGCCGGCATATTTTCTAGACAACTCTTCCATCTCGCGTTCGAGCACTTCACGGTTGCCAATCACTTGGCTCTGATTAGAGGCCCAGGCGCCTAACTGGCTGTCGATTGGGCGAGTGTGGAAGTACGCTTCGGACTCCGATTGCGACGTCCTGGCGGCCGTCCCAGCGATGCGCACCTGCCGACCAGGCTCTGCCCAGTAGAAGCTCAGCGCGGCAACCGGATTCTCCTCCAGCTCTAGCCCTTTTTGGCTATCGTAGTTCGTGTAGAACACAAAGCCTCGCTCATCGAACTCTTTCAACAAAACCACTCGCGCAGAAGGCACGCCATCCCTGGTCGCAGTCGCCAGCGTCATCGCGTTTGGCAAAATCGGTATGGCGGCTTCGGCTTGCTTGAACCATGCCTCAAATTGCTTGAAAGGATTTGGATCAATCTCAGCTTCGTTGAGGTCGGGAAGCTCATACCGGGCAGGATCAGACATAGATGACCAACTCTCTCAAAGAGCTTGAGCTTGAACTGCGGTTATTGCCACCGCGTCGCGAATGTCTTCCGCCTTGCAGCCGCGCGAGAGGTCGTTTGCCGGGTGGGCCAGCCCCTGCAATATCGGGCCGATGGCTGCCGCTCCTGCCAGACGCTCGACCAATTTGTAGGCGATGTTGCCGGCTTCGAGATTGGGGAAGATCAGGGTATTAGCGCGGCCCGCGACCTGGCTGCCAGGCGCTTTGCTTTGACCAATAGCGTGCACAAGCGCGGCATCGGCTTGCAGCTCGCCGTCGACTAGCAACTCCGGCGCGCGCGCCCGGATAGTGCGGGTCGCCTCGATGACTTTGTCCACCAGCGGATGATTTGCGCTGCCTTTGGTAGAGAAAGAAAGCATCGCGACGCGCGGCTCAACTTGAAGCAGCGCTCGCGCGGAATCGGCTGACGCCATTGCGATCTCCGAGAGCTGAGAAGCAGTAGGATCAACGACAACGCCGCAGTCGGCAAAAATGAATGCGCCCCCCTCTCCCAACTGGCTTCCGGGAACGACCATCAGAAAAAAGCTCGATACAATCTTAAAGCCGGGCTTTGGGCCAATGCACCTGAGCGCCGCGCTGACCGTGTGCCCGGTTGTGTGGGTAGCGCCCGACACGCTGCCATCGGCTCGCCCTTCTCTCACCATCATATTCGCGAAATAGAGCGGGTCGTCCATCTGGCGCAACGCCTCGTCCAGAGTAACGCCCTTGGCTCGACGCGCTTCGTGGTAACGGGCAGCATAGTGCTCGCGCTCGGAAGAGCGTCGATGGTCGAGTATCGAGACACCAGTGAGAGCGGCGCCGAGCTTCGAAGCCTTTTCTCGAATCACATCTTCGCCGCCGATCAGGGTGAGTTGAGCGATGCGGTCTTGCATGCAGAGCGCCGCCGCTCGGATGGTTCGCTCATCCTCGCCTTCGGGCAACACGATGTGTTTTGGAGCGGATGCTGCGCGCGCGCGAATTCGTTCTAGGACTTGCATCGCCGAAACGGCCTCCCGGCTCTTGATTCGGGGTTCAAAGCTTTAGCTAACGACGCAAACGAAAGCTTGAACTCCGAGCACTGAATACGAGAGCAAGATTCTAGCGGATTTTGTGGAAGGCGGCGAGGAAGGCAGGAACTGAAAAGGCTGAGGATGGGCTCGTTGGCTCAATCCTCAGCCTTTGTAAGCAACCACAGCGCCTCGTCGTTGACAGGAGCTAACTACGCGCGTCAAATCTCCCCTTTTCCCGCGCAGCCTCGCGCGAAGTCTCCCCGACTCGCGCGCGACTCGCCCACCAACTCGCCAAGAGGCGCCGTGGTATTCCGCGCAACTCTTGAACTTAGTCGCCCCCGCCAGTGGTTGCTCGCTCGCTGGGCTTGCTCACCTCGCTGAAGAGTATGTCGGTCAGATCGAGACCTTCGCGGCGATCGATGTCTCGCTCCAGCGTCTTGAGCCTGGTCTGGTGCTCTTGAATTCGCGTGGCGATCTTCAGCAGATCAGCCGAGTGCATGTTTTGAAGCTGCGACTCGAGACTGACTAGCTGCGTTTTGATTTCCTCTCTTTGCTGACGTTCGCTCTCGGCCATCAACTGGTTGACCAGAGTCTTCACTTCAGCTCTTACTTGTTCGATGTTTGCGTCGTTCTTGCCGTCGACTACGTTACCTGGTCGCGCGGGCCCATCGCGACGCAACAGGTCGGCGTGAAACGAAAAGCCGTCGCGGCCGACGCTCACGTCAGTGCCAACAACCGCGAGTACCAGCATCGCCATAGCCACCGCGCCAAGCGCCTTGGCCCACACCGGTGTCAGCGAGAACAATTCCTTTAGCAGCCCAAGCATCGACCGCTCGCCTGAAGGCCGTTCCGCAACCACGCGCACGACCGGCAGGTCATCGAGTTGCCACTGCTGAAGCATGCCTCGCACGCGCTCGAACGAATGCAGCTCCTGTTTGCAATCCGCGCATTCGGTGAGGTGTGCTTGGACAAAACGGCTTTCTTCCGGCGTCACCTCATCGTAAAGATACGAGACCAGCGCCTCGTGCATATTACAGTTTGGGGTTTCTTGTTTGTTGCTCATTTTCTTCACCACTAATTTTTGACTTCTTCCACTGGCTTCCGTCACACCGCCTCGCGGAGGTGCTCGAGCCGTTTTCTCAACTCTGACAGCCCGGTGTACATCCTGGTCTTCACGGTTGAGATCGGTATGCCGAGTACCTCGGCGATCTCTGAGAACTTTAGCCCTTCGTATTCCTTCATTATGATAACCAGCCGCATCTCCGACGGTAGGCCTTGCAGCGCTCGCCGGACGTGCCGGGTGACCTGCTCCTGCTGAATGCCGCCGCCGAGGTCCTCGGCCTCTGCCGCAAGCTCGAACCCGCTCAGCTCTCGTTGTTCATCAAGCGAGATCGTGAACTTCGATCGGCTCCTCAACTTTGTGTTGCAGATGTTGAGTGCGATCCTGTAAATCCAGGATGAGAACTTTGCCTCACCACGAAACTTCGACAGATTACGATAAGCCGATAAGAACGTTTCTTGTGTCGCGTCCTTGGCCTCCTCGTCACGGCCCAGCATTCTGAGCGTGAGGCCGTAAATCTGGCGCTCCCAGCGGCGCACCAGTACATTGAAAGCGTCAGGTTCGCCGCCTAGTGTGCGTTCGATTATTTGAGTATCGCTCAGTTCCAAATCGCTCTCACGCCAACTATCCGCAAACTATCCGATGATAGACCCCCCATCCGCTTCAATAGTATAGACTGGTATGCTCGGGAAAAAGTCGGAAAATCATCAATGTCAGGACTTGGCCTCAGGCAGTCGAGGGCGCCTTTGATCCTCGAATCGGGCAGGCAGATCGCTTATGATCAGAGCGAAGCGCAAACGGAAGTCGAAAGGCCACTTGTGTCGATAGACTCGCGTCTCGAGAAATTGGTATCGCAGGTAGAGGGAGCTACCGGCGCGATCCTTTTGGCGGCGGATGGAGAGGCTGTGCTGTGGTATCCGGTCGCCAACAGCGATCGTTTGCGGCTGCGGGCCGCTTACGCTGCCGTCGTGCTGAGGTCCTGCCGGGCGGCTGCCATTCCCGCAAAGCTCCGAGGTTTGAAGTCTCTGGTCATGGAATATGACTGCGCGACGCTGGTGGTGCAGGAGATAGACGGCGACTATTTCGCGTTAGTTGAACTGGGTCCTTCCGCCAATATCGGCCAAGCCTTGTTTCGGCTCGATCGCGCGGTCAATGAGCTTCGCGGTGAGATCGTGCGGTAAAGCTCGCGCTCATAGTCGATCGGTTGTCGGAGGCGATGGACTTAGATGGACTGGGCGATGGGTTGAATTGAAGGCGGCGTTATCGCTGTACGATATCCACATTTATTCTCACAGGCACGTTGATCAAAGTAACCGGCCTGCCCTTGATGGTAGCGGGGCGGAACCTGGATCGCTGCAGCGCCTCGACGGCCGATTCGGTCATGAACGGAACATCCCGGATGACCTCGATGTCGGATATTTTGCCGTCTTCTCCGAATGTTGCGCGCAACCATACCTCGCCCTTCACTTTGTTGGCCTGCGCTTCGGGGGTGATGATAGGTGTCGGCCGATGAAGCCATACGATGGGGGTCCGATCGGGAATCCTGTCAAACAAGTTATATGAGAACGGACCTTTGGGGTCATCAGCGCCATTCGGCGATCCGATTCGATTCTTATCTCCGGCGCCGCCCCGGTTGCCTTTCCCAGAGCCCGGCCCGCTGCCTGAGCCTGCGCCCGGGCCACGATTCCCGCCAAGGCCTCCGCCTTCTCCCGAGCCAGGGGATGGGGCGGCTGCTATGACGCCGGTTGGAACGCCGAGCGCAATGCCCGGAGGCGGTGGAGAGCCATCGGGACCAACGATTGTCGGCGTTACCGGAATGCTTGGTAGCTTCACGCTCGCGGTGTTCGGCTTGATGATCTGAGGGCTCATCGACGTTGTCGGCCGCGGTCCTATGGTTGGCGGCAGCGGATTGTGGTCGCCTCCGCCTCCGTCATCCTTCGCGCCGCGGGGTCCGGGTCGTTGCGTCCGCTCTGCCTTCGGGGGTCCAATCGGAAAGTAGACGTGAATGCCGTCGCCCGCTTCATCGACATGCTTAACGAACATCGTGCGCCAGCCGAGTACTGCGATAAGCACGACAAGAGCTACGTGGACGACAACTGCACATGTAAGTCCGACGTAGATTCGCTGCCGGCGCTTCGCATCTTTCGTGTCGGCAGAAAACAGCTCTCGAATGAAGCCGCCAGGATCGCGAGTTAGTTCACCAACCGCGGCTTGGATTTCTCGAATAAGCCGCGAGCCTAAACTTTCTTGTTCGATTAGTGAGAATGGCGGGTCAGCGTCGAGGTCCCTAACAAACTCGGTTGTCACTACTGAAGGCATCTTGAGGTGAGCGGCTTGCACGGAAGGACATAGCTGATACAAGTGAGGGCCGCGATCGTTCGCGGCCCCTCACGACAAATCGGCGTTACCGGAGATTGAATTCTATAGCGACGGGTTTCCAGAATGACACCGGCTGACCGCTCTTCATCGCCGGCTTGAATCTCAACTGGTAAGCAGCCTGAATAGCCTGTTCATCCAGTCCGTCCGGGAGCCCGCGCTGCACCGTCACCCGCTTGACCTGACCATCGGTACCAATCAGCACCCGCACAAGCACCGTTCCCTGAATTTTGTTCTTGCGCGCCTCTTCAGTGTAGCGAGGCTGCGGGTTGTTCAGCAGTACCGGTCCCTGGTCGACGCTGGTCGCCGGAGCGCCAGATCCGCCGCCGATCCTCGGGCCGCCGCCGCCCATGTTATACCCTTCGCCCGGGCCTACGCCTCGACCGTTGCCGGGACCCATGCCGCCGCCCTTACCATCACCCATTCCACCACCCGACCCGGGACCAGCCGAGGGCGGTCCGGGTACACCGTTCGGTAAGCCGGTTACCGCGAGATCATCGCGCTTGGGCTCAAGGCGTGGGTCAACCTGAATCGTCTCAGGTACAACCAATGATGGAGGCCTCGGAGTCGGCTCGGGTCGCGGCGCGATGAGCGGAGGCGTCAGAGAGAACTTGGGCAACTGACCCTTCGAAGCCGGAGTCGGCGTATTTCTACCGCCGCCGCCTCCTCCTCCCGCCTTCTCCTTGGCCTTGGGCTTCTCGATCTCCACGGCCTTGAAGTCGTCAGGGTTGACCCAGTGGACCGCCAACTCCTCCTGCGGAACGTCCTTCGCTTTCGCGTGAATCGACCACAAGACCAGAATGGCGCCGAAGAACAAAGCGTAGACAACGATGCCGATGGCAAGGCCGAATCGCATTAGCATCTTGCGGCGGTGACCACCAATGCCGTCGCCTTTGAAGGCGCTAACAATATAATCTTTAGGGTTCTTGCGAAACTCACGAATGGTCTCTACAAAGGCCTCAATGAGCCGCCTGAGTATTGACGGCGGATCCACGAAAGCATCTTCGAATAACATGTGCTCTCTCCACAAGCCTGATCCGGTCCACCATATTGGCCGCAACCGGCTCAGAGGCTATAAGAGGGATTGATCCCTCTACACATCCTGTTCCTGCGTGCCGTCTTCAAAAGCGCTTGGTTGAGACGGCTTGTTCTATTGTCGCTTGGCGCTCTCACCGGTGTCAAGACTTCACGCCCAAAAACTCACAGACTCGTACGATCTAACGTCGGTCATCGTTCAATTTGCTTGGTGGCAACAGGGCCTGACTCTCGGCTCCAATCGTAGAATGAATTCAACGGCTGCGGCTTGCAGATTAGTTTGACGACTCGCCGCCAAATCGTTAGTGCTCTGTGCGAGCTACCGCGATGCCCGTGTCGCAGACTTTAAGGTCTGCGCTACTTCGGCAATCGAGCGCTAAAACTCAGCAACAAACCGCAAGACTTTGTCCAGAGAGTTTGATTCAATTCAGAATGCTGGCGCGGCGCGGTGACCGAACTTTCTGAAAGGACCACATTTCAATGCCAACTCACAATCAAAAGACAACCATTGCACTCGAGGACGCGAAAGGTAAGCTCGGCGTGTTGTTAGTAGGGCTGGGTGCGGTCAGCACAACCTTCATCGCCGGCGTCGAAGCAATCAAGCGCGGCTTAGCCGAACCCATCGGCTCGCTGACGCAGATGGGCACTATTAGATTGGGTAAACGCACCGACAATCGCGTGCCCTTGATCCGTGATTTCCTGCCGCTCGCTTCGATCCACGATCTGGCTTTTGGGGCGTGGGATATCTTCGAAGAGGACGCCTACGAAGCAGCGCTACATGCGGGAGTGCTCGAACGCGATCTTGTCAACCAACTCAAGACCGAGCTTCAGGCGGTGAAACCGATGAAAGCGGTCTTTGACCAGCACTACGTCAAGCGGCTCAACGGCAGTCATGTCAAACAAGGCGCTAACAAGATGGAACTCGCTGAACAGTTGATTGAGGACATCCAGGTCTTCAAACGCGTCAATGAATGCGATCGACTGGTGATGGTCTGGTGCGCTTCGACCGAGATCTTCAAGCAGCCGAGTAGTGAGCACGACGACCTCAAATCCTTCGAGCGCGCGATGCGTGAGAACAGCGACGCCATAGCGCCTTCGATGCTCTACGCGTACGCCGCGCTGAAATCAGGAGTGCCTTTCGCCAACGGCGCGCCCAACCTTACGGTCGATGTTCCGGCTTTGACCAGGCTCGCCGTCGATGAGGGGCTCCCGGTGTGCGGCAAAGACTTCAAGACAGGGCAGACTCTGATGAAGACAATAATCGCGCCGGGTTTGAAGTCGCGACTGCTCGGGCTTCACGGCTGGTTCTCGACAAACATTCTCGGCAACCGCGACGGCGAAGTGCTCGACGATCCAGAGTCGTTCAAGACAAAAGAGGAATCCAAGTTGTCGGTGCTCGAATACATCCTCCAGCCGGACGTGTACCCGACGTTGTACAAAGACTTCAGCCACATCGTGCGGATCAACTACTATCCGCCGCGCGGCGACAACAAGGAAGGATGGGACAACATCGACATCTTCGGGTGGCTTGGCTACCCGATGCAGATCAAGATCGACTTTTTGTGCCGCGACTCGATATTGGCCGCGCCGATTGTGTTAGACCTGGCGCTGTTCATGGATCTGGCGAAGCGCGCGGGTATGCGCGGCGTTCAGGAGTGGTTGTCTTTCTACTTCAAGAGCCCGATGACCGCGCCCGGTTTATATCCCGAGCACGACCTGTTCATTCAGTTGATGAAGCTCAAGAACACGCTTCGACATATGAGAGGTGAAGAGCTGATCACCCACCTCGGGCTCGAGTACTACGACTAGCCCCGAGCCCTAAGACAGAGGCCAGCGGCCGCCGTGCAACAATTGCCCGGCGGCCGGCACAGTCCGAATGCGCTACGCGGGCTGGGCGGCCGGCTTGCGATGGGTCACGGCAAGGGCGATGCCTCCAAAGAGCGACCCCATCACCGTGGTAAACCCGATCCACATGATCATCTGCGGCACGACCGCAAGCTGGATGTACTTCGTCCAAAAATCCATGTCCTGCGGAAATTCGGGCGGAATCGCATCGTAGTGCGTGCCCCAACTGCCTCGCATCGCGAAGTACATCAAGATCACCACCGGTATTCTCGCGGCGTATCCATAGGCCAGCAGCACCTTCGCGAGAGCTTTCCAGCCGAGGAATGGAATCAAACCGCCGACTGCAATCAGCACCAATCCGACAAGTATCTTGCCCGGGAATTCTGCTTTCATACCGAAGCCGAGAAAGCCGCCACCGAAGCTTACGGCCAAGCCTAACAGCGCGTAACCAATCACCCGCCCTGCGTTCGGCGGAGTTTCACCCGCTCGCGCAAGCTTCACCGCGAAGTAGGCGCCGAACACCAGCGCGAGCCACGTGATGCCTATGATCGAGCCTGGGCCGCCGGCGTCCCGATTGAACAGAACGTTGGGCCAGTGCTGAAGCTCACCGACAAGCCGCAGCAGAGTGACCGCCAGGGTTATCACGCTTGGAATGAAAATAAGCTGCGCAATACTTATTCGAGAGTTTGAGGTGTCTGCCATGTCTTCTCTCCTTTGCCAGGAAGTTAGTTAGCTTCGTTTCGCTACGCCTCCGCGGCTGCGTTAGCTTGCTTGCCGCGACTGGCAATCGCCACACCCGCTGCGCCGAAAAGCGTGCCGATTATCACGGTGAACGCGATCCAGAAGATCAACTGCGGCAGCACGCCGATCAAGATGAACTTTGGAAACCAGCTTATGTCCTCAGGAAAGCCGGGCGGCGGCCCGTCGTAGTGTGTTCCCCAGCTACCACGAATCGCAAAAAACATGATGATCGTCACAGGAATGCGCGCCGCGAAACCGTATGCAAGCAGCGTTTTGAACAGCGCGGGCCACGCGCGATACTGGAGGGCTGTAGCGATGATGGCAGCTATGCCTACGGCCATTTGCGCGCCGAGTAATCCCGGCTGCGAGACTTTGAACGCGACTACAAAACCGGCGACAATTACGACGATGCCCAGCAATGCAATCAACGCCGCGCGGCCTGCGTTCACCGGACCCTCGCCGGAGTTCGAGAGCTTCACCGCGAAATAGACGCCGAAAATCGGCACCAGCCACACGATTCCTATCAACGCACCTCCACCGCCGGCCGACGGGTTGAACCATACCCTAGACCAGCCCTGCATTTCGCCAATCAATCGCACGACCGTGATTGCCAGAGTTATGACTGCCGGGATTGCGATGAGATGGACAGTGCTCGTGCGTCTGGAAGAACTCATTTTTGCCATTGGTGCCTTCTCCTCCACCCGAGTTTTCGCGGCCTGACCTCAGGCCACTTTCTTTGATACTGCACTCACGAGCCGATGCGCTCGCTCAACACGCCCGCGGCCTCTCGTCCGCCGATGGTTGCAACTGCCGAGGCTGTCAGCGAACCCATCAAAACCGTAAAATCTGCCAGAAGATAACTGAGGAAAAATGCGGCCCCTGTATATCACAACTGAAAGCACGGAACAATTAACTTTGCGCCCTGTCACTTCGCTGTCACACTGCTGGCACGCGGGTTCTCACGGATGCTAAGATTCGGTGTCAAAACCTGGATTCTTCACGCAAAGGTTCGGCGACCAGCACAAACTCATGCGAGCCCACATAGTCACATTCGGCTGCCAAATGAACGAGTACGACACGCACGCCATCCAGTCGGAGCTTGCCGGTATCGGGTATTCTTTCGTTGACAACTTCCAGGAAGCCGATCTCGTGCTCGTCAATACGTGCGCCGTTAGAGGCAAGCCGGTCGAGAAGGTTCAGTCTCTTCTGGGCGAGCTGCGAAAGGAAAAGCGCCGGCGCAAGCAACTGACCATAGGTTTGATGGGCTGTCTCGCTCAGCTTCCCGAGGGCCAGCGAATGGGCCGCAGGTTCGGCGTCGACATAATGCTCGGCCCGGGAGCGATAACCGAGATCGTTCCGGCAATCGAGCGCGGCAAGTTTCAATCATTCGAGTTCAAACGCGAGCTGCAGTTCTACTCACCGCCCCCGCCAACGGGCGAGCTTAGCGCGCACCTCACGATCATGCGCGGCTGCAATCATCGATGCACCTATTGCATAGTGCCGGCAACTCGAGGCCCGGAAGTTTCGCGGCCGGCGGAAGACATCGTCAACGAAGCTCGCGCACTTAAGGAAGCAGGCGTGGTCGAAGTGAGCTTATTGGGACAGAACGTGAACTCCTATGGAATGGTCGCGGGAACCGGGGCCAGACGAGCATTGATTCCCGGATACCCATCCTTTGCCGAGTTGCTGCGAATGGTAGGCCAGGTTGGGATTCCCCGCGTTAGATTCATCACGTCGCATCCGATTAACTTTGACGACGCCATAATCGAAGCCATTGCCGACACGCCGGCGGTAAGCCGGTTCATCCACCTGCCCGTTCAGTCAGGCTCAAACCGCGTACTCAAGCTGATGGCTCGCGAGTATACGCGCGAGTTCTACCTCGACCGGGTGCGCAAGGTGCGTGAGCTTCTGCCTGATGCGACGATATCGACCGACTTCATCGTAGGCTTCCCCGGCGAGACCGAAGAGGACTTCGAGCAGACCCTCTCGCTCTACCGCGAAGTGCGTTATGACATGTCTTACATGTTTATCTACTCGGAGCGCGAAGGCACCCCGGCGGCGATCCACTTCGACGATATGCCGCGCAATGCGAAGGTGGAGCGCCTCACGCGGCTGATCGAGCTTTCAAAGGAAATCTCCCTCGAGCAAAACCACAAATGGATCGGGCGCCAGGTCGAGGTTCTGGTCAAGGGTCCGGCCGCGGAAGAAGGTTTTGTTCAGGGACACACACGCGGCAATCACGTAGCACTGGTCAAGGCAGATCTTGCCCCGGGCATACATCAGGTTCATATCGCGCAGGCGACGCCGAATCGGCTCTATTGCACGACCGAGTCAACCGTCCAGAGCGCGGACCTGAAACGAGCGCAACTGACTTCCACCATTTGTGAGATGAGCTTGCCGTTTAACGTCTGATCTCGACGCCCCGTCTTGTTCGGGTCAAATCGAAGTGATATATTGAGTTGGCTACAGCAAGAGTGAATACTTTTCGATTGGAGGAAGCGATGGCAGAGCATGAAGGATCGTCAGCAGCAGAAAAACTAACGTTCTTACTGATCGGCGGGGGCATAGGAGCGACGTTGGCGTTGTTGTTCGCGCCGAAAACCGGACGCGAATTGCGCGGCGACATCGCCGACTACACCAAGCGCGGCGTAGATGCCGCAGGCGAACAAGCACGCGTGATCGGTGATCGAGCGACCGAACTTTACGGTACCGCAGCCGGCAGGGCCTCCGAAGCCTACGGGACCGCCGCCGGGAAAGTCTCCGAAGCCTATGGCTCCGCCGCCGGGAAAGTCTCCGAGGCCTACGGGACCGCGCGAGAGAAGGTGGTTGCCGGCGCAGAAACGGTTTCGGAAGTTGCCGGACGCCAGAAAGAACAGATCGCAGCGGCGATTGAAGCGGGCAAGCAGGCTTACCGCGAAGAGAAACGCAAGGCTGGTGTTGCCGGCGAGGGCGAGGAAGCCTAAGCGAATCGCACTTGAAAGAAGCGGCGAGTTCGAAGTAACACGAGTGCCCAGCTCCCGAGATGTTCGGGTGCTCTCCCCGCGAGAGCTGGCGAGTGGTTTTTTCAGGCCCGGCCTGGATCGTCAACGCCGTTTATCTGTCGTCTAACCAGACCTTCAGGGGCTTGTCCCCTTGTGTTCAGCAGTGTTCAACAGGGAGGGCTCGTGGACCAGCAAAAGTTTTACATCGTCATGACGGTGGCGGCAGCGGTCATCGTATTGAGCTTCATCGTGCAGGCGGCGATGTTCATGTTTATCTATGGTGCGATCAAGAAGTTGACCGGCATCGCTGCATCGGTCCAGGCTAAGGCCGAGCCCCTAATCGCCAAAGCCGGGCCGGTGATCGATCAGGTCCAGGGGACGATCAGCACGGTTAAAACTTCTGTGGAGCAGATCAGCACTCAAGCGAAAGATGCCTTTGAAAAGGTGACGGTCGAAACACGCGCCGTAGCCGCTGCGGTGTCGGCTTCTTCGCAAGAGATCACCAAGCTCGCGTTGCACCAGGCGGAACAAATCTCCCAGACGATCGATTACACCAACGCCACGCTGCAGCGCCAGGTCTCCGAATTGGACCATTTGCTTTTGCGGACTCAAGATCGCTTTGAGGATACAACAAAAGAGGTGCAGGTAACCGTGCTACAGCCGATGCGCGAACTCTCGGCGATGCTTGTTGGTCTGCGGCGAATTCTCGAAACGCTGTTTGGCCGCCACCGAAAGCCGATCGACCAGGCGTATCAAGACGAGGAGATGTTCATTTAAGGGCTCCTGGAAACGGCTCCAGGCGCCAGTTTCACAGGAGCTAACAACTAACTACTAACAGCACCTGGTTTCCTTTCATTAGGAGCCAGGTGCTTTGCAATTTGCAATTTGCGATTTGTGATTTGTGATTTGTGGATCGCCGACGGACGATCGAGTCACAAATCGAAAATAGAAAATGGAAAATGGAAAATGAGGAGAGCATGGCAACCGAGGCGCCTTTCGATCTAAAAGCAACAGTGAACCTGCCGAAGACCGGCTTCGCGCAGAAGGCGAATCTCACCCAGCGCGAGCCTGAACGACTCAAGCGCTGGCAGCAAATGGACCTCTATCATGAGATTTGCCGCGCTCGCGCCGGCCGTCCCGTGTTTCTGCTGCACGATGGTCCGCCCTACGCCAACGCCGATATTCACATTGGCACGGCGATGAACAAAATCTTAAAGGACTTCATCGTCAAGTCGCACTCGATGATGGGCTACGACGCGCCCTACGTGCCCGGCTACGATTGTCACGGCTTGCCGATTGAGCTGTACGTCGATAAGAAGCTCGGCGCGAAGAAATCTCAGATGAGTCCGGTGTCGATTCGAAAAGCATGCCGCGAGCACGCCGCCCAGGCCCTGAAGCGGCAGACGCGCGATTTCCAACGCCTGGGCGTGTTCGGCGAGTGGGACGATCCTTACCTCACGATGTCCAATGCGTATGAAGCGCAGACCGCTCGGTTGTTCGGGCGATTCGTCGGGCGAGGCTACGTTTACAAGGGAGCGCGTCCCGTCCACTGGTGCATCTACGATCAGACCGCGCTGGCCGAAGCTGAGGTTGAGTACAAGGAACACACCAGCCCATCGATCTACGTCAAGTTTCCGCTGCCAGAAAATCAGGTGCGTGAGCTTGCCTTTAAGGTCAAAGACCTAGCCTCACATGCGAGCGTTCTCCAAAATGTTGTCCGAAAGCCTGTTTTTGTTCTGATCTGGACGACAACACCGTGGACGCTTCCGGCCAACCTTGGCATCGCGGTGAATCCGAACTTCGATTACGCGGCGGTCGACGTGGGCGATGAGATCTACATCGTCGCAAAAGATCTGGTCGAAGCTGTCGCCGAAAAATGCGGACTCGCGCCGGCGAGAATCGTCGCAAGCTTCCCCGGTTCGGCGCTCGAAGGACTGCGTGCCGGTCACGCATGGATCGATAGGCCGTCGCTGTTGATGCTCGGCGAGCACGTGACGCTCGGCGGCGAATCCGACGCCGAATCCGAAATCGACGTCGAGCACTCCCAAAAGAAAGGCAGCGGCAAAGCGGGGACAGGATGCGTCCACACAGCTCCAGGTCACGGCCACGACGACTTCGTTATGGGTCAGAAGTACCGCGAGCAACTCGCTCCCGTGTACGATCAGCTTCGCGAGGCCGGAGTGCTGCCCGGGCAGATGGAGGGCGCCGAGGTTTATTGCCCGGTCGACAACGCCGGGCGCTTCACTGTTGAGGTTGAAGGTTTTGCAGGCCAATCGGTGTTCGAAGCCAACAGCCAGATCGTGGATTACTTGCGTTCGAGCGGCGCGTTGCTGTTCACCGAAGAATACCCGCATCGCTATCCGCACTGCTGGCGCTGCCACAATCCGGTTATTTTTCGCGCGACCCCGCAGTGGTTCATATCGATGGAGCGCTCGGCCGAAGACGGTCACGGCTTGCGAGCGGGCGCGCTACGCGAAGTCGAACGCGTTAACTGGATTCCGGCGTGGGGCCGAGATCGGATGCGCAACATGTTCAAGAACCGGCCCGATTGGTGCGTTTCCCGCCAGCGCGTGTGGGGCGTACCGATTCCGGCGTTCTACTGCGGGGGCTGCGGACATACGATCGCAGATGAAAGAGTCATCGATCACGTCTCGTCGATCTTCGAGAAAGAGACGGCCGATGCGTGGTACGCGCGCGAAGCGGAATACCTGTTGCCGGATGGCTTTGCCTGTCCGAACTGCGGAGGCTCGGCCTTCACCAAGGAGACGGACATCCTTGACGTGTGGTTCGACTCGGGCTCGTCTTCGATAGCGGTGCTCGAAGCAGAACGGCATCTACCGTGGCCCGCGGACGTCTACATTGAAGGGCCCGATCAGTACCGCGGCTGGTTCAATTCATCGCTAATGGTTGGGCTCGCCGCTCACGACCAGGCTCCGTACAAGACGGTGATCACTCATGGCTGGACGGTAGACGGCGAAGGCAAAGCCATGCACAAATCCGCAGGCAACGCGATCCCGGCGGACGAAGTCGTCACCCAGCAAGGCGCCGAAATTCTGCGGCTGTGGGTTGCGTCGTCGGACTATCAAGAGGATGTGCGCGTCTCGCCTGAGATCCTGAATCGGATGGTTGACGCTTATCGCAAGCTTCGAAACACCGCCCGATATGCGCTTGGAAATATCTCGGACTTCGATCCGGAGGGCGACCAGATAGCCGAGAGCGATATGTGGGATGTCGACCGCTGGGCACTCGCGGTCACGCGCGAAGTCACGCGGAAGGTGGTCGATTCGTACAAGCGCTTCGACTACACGACTGTGTATCATGCGCTTTACAACTTCGCGACGGTGACGCTTTCAAATGTGTACATCGACATCTTGAAAGATCGCTTGTACACGTTCGCGCCCAAGTCGGTTGGCCGCCGAAGCGCGCAGACGGCGCTGTACCGGATCGTAGATTCGTTGACGCGTCTGCTCGCTCCGATTCTGTGCTTCACAGCGGACGAGATTTGGGAGGCACTGCCTGGCGCGCGCGAAGCGTCCGTACACTTGGCGGAGTTTCCGGATGGATCGGCGCACGAAGGCGACGAGGAATTACTAAGAGAATGGGAGCTAGGAGGAGGCGGATTGTTGTACGTTCGATGGTTGGTGCAGCAAGAACTTGAGAGAATGCGTGGTCTTAAGGTTATAGGCGCCTCGCTCGATGCTAAAGTAACAATTGAGACTCAAGCTGATCAGCATAGGCTGCTGAAGAAATACGAGAAAGACTTGCCCTCGATCTTTATCGTATCTGCTGTCTCGCTAAAAGAAGATGAGGCGCCTGCAATTGGAGTTAGGGTCGAGCACGCAGAAGGCCAGAAGTGCGAGCGTTGCTGGAACTGGTCCGAAACAGTCGGCAAAGATGCACGCGTTCCAGCGGTCGATGCCCGTTGCATTCGTCAGTTGGAGGAGGGATGGGGATTATGACAACCTCAAGTCTTAATCGACTAATCGAAGAAGTGAAGACGCTAACGCCGGATGAGCAGCGAAGTCTGCGCGACATGGTCGATGAGTTGCTCGTGAAAAGTGCGCCAACGATGACTGAAGAGGAATTCGAGCAGCATCTCCTGAAGAAAGGCGTCATCAGCCGAATTCCTCCTCGCATACGGGATGCGAGCTTCTACGCGAACCGAAAGCTGATAGAGGTAGAAGGCAAACCTGTATCCGAGATCATCATCGAGGAGCGGCGGTAGGTGGCTGCGTACTTCTTTGACAGTAGCGCAATTGTAAAACGCTACTTGATTGAAGCCGGAAGCGGCTGGGTCACCAGCATTGCCGACCTTGCTGCCGGCAACGAGATTTATCTCGCCCGTGTTACGTTGGTAGAAGTGATCTCGGCCATAACGCGCAAGACTCGCAGTTCGGGGCTTTCGGCGGGCGGGGCGGGCAAAGCGATTTCTGACTTTCGGGATGATTTCGCAAATGAGTATTCGGTAATCGAACTGACCCCAAGCCTCATTGAATGGGCAGCGGAATTGGCTGAAACGCATGCATTGCGCGCTTATGATGCAGTTCAGTTGTCGGCCGCGTTGCAAATCGATGCCGAGATGAAGGCAGCAGGAGCGTCTCCGATTACTCTGGCCTCTGCCGATGGTCCTCTGAACACTGCCGCGATCGCTGAAGGGCTTGCGGTAGACGACCCGAACACTCATCCTTAGACGCAGGAGCAAAACCTTGATGAGTTCAGACGCAGTAGCCACCAAAGCCAGCACGATGAAGCTCTGGTATTTGATCATCGCCGCGCTGGTGATGTTCCTCGATCAATTCACCAAGTACTGGGTCTCAGTCAAGCTTCGCGAAGGCGATGAGATCGACGTCATTCCAGGCTTCTTCAAGCTCAGCTATACCGAGAATCCGGGCATCGCGTTTGGGATGCTCAACAATGGCAACGTGAAATGGTTGCTGGTCAGCGTCTCGGTAGCCGCGATATTGGTAGTGGTTTATTACATGATGCGCACTCCGGCTTCAAACCGCTTGCTGCTGTCGTCGCTGGCGCTGCTTGCCGCGGGAATATGCGGCAATCTGATCGATCGCGTTCGATTGGGCCGGGTTATTGACTTCATCCTGCT
This sequence comes from Acidobacteriota bacterium, assembly GCA_038040445.1. Lineage (NCBI taxonomy): Bacteria > Pseudomonadati > Acidobacteriota > Blastocatellia > Candidatus Onstottus > Candidatus Onstottus frigus. Next base: position 24,669 of record JBBPIG010000013.1, read on the forward strand.
TTATTACAAGGACTATCAGTGGCCGGTGTTCAACGTCGCGGATACGGCGATAACGATAGGCGCAGCGTTGATGGCAATCGAGCTGTTCCTGGCGCCGCAGGCGGAACGGCCAACGATAGTGGAGCCGGCCGAAGCTCCGAATGTTGAGAGTAGTCCGTAGTCCGTAGTCCGTAGTCCGTAGTCAGTAGTCAGTAGCTCTTCGATGCGAGTTGATGGCGAGAGAGCCATTGACTACTACGTACTACGTACTACGGACTACGGGCTACTGACTACGGACCACGGACTACGGACTACGGACTAATTAATGTTCCCAGAACTATTCAGGATACCGGGGCTCGGCATTCCCATTGCGACATACGGCGTTCTGCTGGCAATAGCCTTCATCGCAGCGCTGTGGCTGACGGCCCAGCTCGCGGCGCGCGACGGTTTGCCTAAAGATCGGATCTACGATCTTGGGCTTTACATTCTCGCTTGCTCGCTTATCGGGTCGAAAGTGCTGATGGTGATCATCGAGTGGAACGAGTATCGCGGCGAGTGGCGGCGAATGCTCTCGTTCGATCTGTGGCGTTCGGGTGGCGTGTACTACGGTGGATTCTTGGTCGCGCTGCTTGTGAGCGTAATCCTGATGCGGCGATGGCGATTGCCCTGGCGTAAGACCTCTGACGCGTTTGCTCCCGGGGTTGCGCTCGGGCATGCGATCGGCAGGCTAGGCTGCTTTTCAGCCGGCTGTTGCTGGGGCAAGCCCACCACCTCCTGGATAGGTATGCGGTTCAGCGAAAAAGCGAGCGAACTGACAGGCGTGCCGACTGATTCCGCGCTCGTGCCGACTCAGTTGATTGAAGCGGCGGTGAACTTTGCGATCTTTGGCTTTTTGATGTGGCTGCGAAAGCGGCGCGCGTTCGACGGTCAAATAATCTATTCGTATATGATCATCTATGGGGTCGCGCGATTTACTATCGAGTTCTGGCGCGACGATCCACGCGGTCAGGTCCTCGGGCTGTCGACCTCTCAGGTCATCTCGATTATCATGTTCGCGCTCGGCGTTGCTATGACACTTTATTATTGGCGGCGCCGTTCGAGTCAGAGCGTTGCTCACGGCCAGGATGTCGCAGCTCAGGCTTCGTAAGTTACTTTCAATGGCGGCCCTCTGTGGGCCGCTTACCGCGCGAGACTAAACCAACGAGGGGCGGCCACGGAGGGCCGGCCTTACATGCTTTCTTGTGAGTGTTGAAACCCAACTGCTAAGCGTCGGCGTCGAAGCGGCAGGTTTGCGCCTCGATTCATTTCTTGCCTCGCATCTCACGGAAATCAGTCGCACCCGAATCCAACGGACCATCGAAGCCGGAGACATTCTTGTCAACCAACGCGTCGCCAAGCCCGGCTATCGCTTGCGCGCGGGTGATCAAATCGAAATCGACCTCCCCGATCCGCCTCCCGTCGAGCTGGTCCCCGAGCCAATTCCTCTCGATGTAGTCTATGAAGACGATGATTTGATCGTCGTAAGCAAACCGGCGGGGATGGTCGTTCATCCCGGCGCGGGAGTCGACTCGGGCACGCTGGCTCACGCGCTGGTCTATCACTTCAACTCGCTTTCAGGCACGGCAGGACGCATTCGGCCCGGCATCGTTCATCGTCTGGACAAGGAAACATCGGGCTTGCTGGTCGTCGCCAAGAATGACTTAACCCACGAGCGATTGTCCGACCAGTTTCGCGATCGGAAGGTATTCAAGAAATACATCGCGCTGGTCTATGGCCGGGTTGCAAAGGAGCGAGGCGAAATAGAAGCGCGCATTGGACGCGGGACGCGCAACCGCACGCGGATGGCCGTGCTTCGAGGGGGCGCGGGCCGAACGGCTCATAGCACCTTCGAGGTCACCCAACGCTATCAAGACTTCTCGTTGTTAAAGGTCCAGATCAAAACGGGCCGCACTCACCAGATTCGAGTTCACATGGCGCATATTGGCCATCCGGTGGTCGGAGACTCGGCTTATGGAGGCGGCCGCGAGAACTCTATTCGCAACTCGCCAACCAAGCGCGCCGTGGAATCGCTGGGGCGACACTTCCTGCACTCGGCCGAGCTGGCTTTCATTCATCCGCGCACCGGCGAGCGGCTCGCGTTCACTTCACCGCTGCCCGCGGAGCTCACCGGCTTATTGAAGCAGTTGGAATGAAGTTGTGAGGCCGCAGCTTGTTCCTCTATAATTTTTCTTCGAATAGCATCGCTAATCGATATCCCGTGCATCAGACCCGTCGGAGGTTTCCGGTAGCAGATGACACGATCATCATCGCTTGCGCTCCCAATCATGGCTATCTTTTTGCTTGCGGTAGGCGCCGCATTCGCACAAAAGCCCACGACTAACCCGACAGCGCCGCAGCAGCGCGACGACAAGATCGGCGTGCTGGAAGTGCGGCTCCCAATCTCGGCTAAGCAAGACAAGAAGTTTCTGCCCGGTTTGACTGTGAACAACTTCGAAGTCTATGAAGACGGAAAGCGCCAGAAGATCGAGAAATTCGTCTCACCCAGCCAACTGCCGCTCAGCATCGCCCTCCTTATCGACACAAGCAACAGCGTCAAGCTCAAGCTGCCGTTCGAGAAGGAGGCGGGCGAGGACTTCGTTGCGACGGTGACCACATATCGCAGGAGGGATAAGGTCTTGATGGCGTCGTTTGATTCGGCAGTCGAGCTGCATCAGGATTTCACCGACAATCAGGAGCTGCTCATTCGCGCTCTGAGGAAACTCAAAGCGGGCGGCTATACAAAGCTCTTCGACGGCGTCTATCGCATCATCGAAGAGAAGATGGCTAACCTTCCAGACGCCGAGGCTCGCCGAATCATCGTAATACTGTCGGACGGCGAAGACACCGCCAGCGAGCACACGTTGAGGGACGCGATCGAGATGGCCCAACGCTACGATGTGACCATCTTCGGCATCAGCACAAAAAACTTCAAAGGCATCTCTTCAGGAATGGTCGAAAACGCTGACGACAAAGAGCTGCGCAGACTGTGCGAGGAGACTGGAGGGCAGGTAGTCCTCCCGTCGCAGAAGGCTGAGCTGTTCCGCGCGTTCACCCAGGTCGCGAAAGATCTGAGACAAGAGTACGTCCTCTTTTACACCCCGACCAATCAGGCCAAGGCAGGCAAGAAACGCGAGATCAAGGTCAAACTGATTGGCGCCGACGCGCGTCTGTATCACAAGCAGGGATACGTCTACTGAGAATCGCGGATTGAGGATAGATATATGTCATCCATGAAAGTCGTCACCGCTGTGATCGCCCTGTCGGTTCTCGACTGCACGAGCTTTGCGCAAAGACCGAAACCTGCGCCTCAACCTCCCGCGCGGAACTCTCAAAGCGGGCAGACAACTCGACAAGACCAGAAGCCACAAGACAAAAACAAAGACGATGACATAGCCTCGAGCGACGAAGCAGTGCGCCTTGGCACGGATCTGGTCAACGTCTTGTTCACCGCCCTCGATCGCAACAACCGCGTCATCAGCGACATTCGACAGGACGAGATCACCATCCTGGAGGACGGCCGCCCTCAGCAGATCTTCACCTTCAAGCGCGAAACCACTCTTCCGATCAACATTGCCATTCTGATGGATCTTTCGGGCAGCCAGGAGTACACGTTCCCGCAAGCAAAGATCGCCGCTGGAGAGTTCCTTCGTTCGATCATCCGGCCGGCCAAAGACTCCGCCGCGATACTCACGTTCCAGGAGGATGTCGAGCTGGTACAGGGGCTCTCCTCCCGCACGGAAACTCTGAACCGGGCGTTTGACGAGATTCAGTACTCTCGTCGCTTAGGCACGGCGAGCTCGCGGCATCAAGCCACCGCGCTATACGACGCCATCTACATCACTGCCGACGAGGTGCTGGCTCACGATGAGATTCGCAGGGTTTCGGCTGACGATCAGATTACCCGGCGGGCCATCATCCTGCTTACCGATGGAGTCGATAACGCGAGCAGCCGGAAGCTCGAAGAAGCAATCGATCGCGCGTGGCGCGCGGGCGTCATCATTTACTCAATAGGCATCGGCGACCGCTTCAGATTCGAAGGAGTGCGCGAGGATGTGTTGAGGCGACTGGGCGATGAGACCGGTGGACGGGCGTACTTCCCACGCGGGGCCGATGATCTACTCGACAATTTTCGTCAGATAGAAACCGAGCTACGCAGCCAGTACCTGCTGGCTTATTCACCTTCGAACTCGATGCACGACGGGCGTTTCAGACGCGTCGAAGTGCGAGTCAACGCGCGGCCTGAAGCCCGCGTAATTCATCGCCGCGGTTATTACGCGGCTACGGAAGAAGTAAAGAAATGAAGTCAGTAAGAACACATTTTTTAGCAGCAATAGTGTCGGCGTTGGTCCTTCTCTCTGTTTCCCTGAGCGTCGCCAATACGCAGCAGTCTGGAGCACCACCAAAGACCGGTCAAGAAAAGCAGGACAAGAACAAGAAGCCCGCGGAGGCGGAACCCAACCAGGAAGAACAGGTGCTCAAGCTGGGGACTCAGCTTGTGACCGTGCCGTTCAACGTCACCGATAAGAAGAATCGCTACATAAACGATCTCTCAAAGGATCAGATTGATGTCATGGAAGACAACAAGCCGCAGCAGGTGTTTTCGTTCGAGCGGCAGACTGACCTGCCGATCACGATTGCCATGTTGATAGACATATCCGGTAGCCAGGAGTGGACGCTGTCCGACGAGGTATCGGCAGGAAAAACATTCTTTCGCCGGGTGCTTCGACCCAAGAAAGATCTGGCAGCGGTGGTCACTTTCGAACACGAATCAGTGCTTGTGCAGGACCTGACATCGGACGTTGAGAAGCTCTATCGTGCGCTCGACGATGTGAGAATTCCCGCGCAATCGCAGGTCATGCAGCGGCCGGGCAGCACGCCTCCAATCAACAACTCAGGAGTTGGCTCGACCGCCATGTTCGATTCGATTTATTCGGTGTCGTCGGAGCTGCTGAGGCGAGAGGCCGGCCGCCGGGTGATCATCCTGGTCACCGACGGTGCAGACACTTCGAGCAGCGTGAAGATGCGCGAGGCCATCGAGCGAACGTGGCGCAGCGAGATCATTGTCTATTCGATCGGCATCGGCGGACCGATGGGCGTCGATTCGGGAACGCTCAAGAAAATTGCGGCAGAGACAGGAGGGCGAGCCTTCTTTCCGAAGAACTCAGCCGATCTCGATACTGCGTACGCCCAGATAGACGAAGACCTGCGTTCGCAGTACATCCTTGCTTATACGCCTGCGAACCCTGCAAAAGACGGTTCGTTTCGCACGATCCAGGTCAAGATAAAGAATCACGGCGACCTAACGGTGCGGCATCGGCGAGGGTACTTTGCGCCGAGTTAGTCGAACCCGCGAAGCAGACTGATTTGAATAACAGCACGACTCACTTACCCTCGACAGCACATTGAAACAGCAGCCGCAAAACTGCCAGCCAAGCCTGTTCCGACAACGCTACAAGCGACGATTACCTGAAACCGAACAGCGCTCCCTGAACGATCCGCGTCGAGTAGGCGCTCTGATCGAGCGTCAAGAACAAACCGTCCACGTGTTCCCCGCTCTCGCGAAACTCCCGGGCATGTTCTTCTGACCAGAAGAACAACGAGTTTCGTCAGTAAGCGTGAATGATGTTAGGCTCGATGAATCTTGCCCAGTCTATCTCGGGTTCAAACACCAACGGTGTCGCGTTTTCATCGGCGGCTTGATGCCTCAGGTCGCTGCCGATGGTAAGCCGCATAGACCGGTCGCAATGCGCGCACTCTGTTTCTATTTGCACCGACAGCCGCTTTTTTCGTAAACGCCCTTCGACGAAGGGCGCCGCAATCGCGTCCTCCGCTCAAGCCGCATACAGCCGCTCACCGGTGTTGAAGACTAGGCGATGCGGCGTCTTATCAGCGGTAACCGGATAGGCCCAGCTCACGTGGCCGTGGCTGTCCCGAACCAGAAAAAACAGTCTTTCCTCCAGCTCGGCGAGAATCTCATTTACCCGAGGCAGCGCGAGCATCAGTCTCGCCGCGATGATCTTTGGCGCGATGGGTTTCCCTATGCGCGGGAGCTCCCTCACAACGAAGTAGCGCACCAGTTGATGCTCCCTCGACATGAAACAAAGCCTGGTCTTCATCGCCTCCGGGACCTTGCTCAAGTGCCCTTCCCATTCGGCGCGAGGAATCGAAGTAATCTGCGGCCCTCGTCCCACTAGTATCGTTTCGCTCATGGAAATTCTCCTTCCTCCCAGGAAAATCAAACTCGCCGGCGGCGCCGGGTCGATCGAGCGCGAACCGGCCAAAAAAATTCGCCTGCACGCTTCTAGCATGCAGGCGATCTCCGTTTGTGATGTCTGACTATAGCAGCACCTGAAAGAGCAGGGCAACGCGAAACTCACTGGGGACTAAACTGCGTTTTTGCTCTGCCTATCACTGACAACGACCGCCCAACGCCGGACGGGCGTCCCTTCCCTTCTCTTCGATACGAGAAGAAGAATTCGTTCTGGTGCATCGTGCAGTATTCGGCTACGTGTATGCGATCTTCGCTGAAGCCGCAGAAACTGAGTTGTTGAATGTTAGCCGCGCGAATGTCCAGATGAGCCTTGCCGTTTTCTTTGAAGTTCACCAGCAGCTTCCGCCAGTAGCCGAACTCTTTTTTGTATCGTTCGATCACGTCTTCTCCGACTTCGTAGCACTGGGCGCACGCGGCCGGCCCGAGCGCGGCGATGCAATCGAAGGTGTTGACGCCGTTAAGCAGCACCAGATCCGCGATCGTGCGTTCGGTGATCCGTCCAGCCGTTCCTCGCCATCCCGCATGAATCCCAGCCATCACACCCGTCTTCGTGTCTGCGATCAACACCGGCAAGCAGTCGGCAGTCTGCACTGCAAGCAGCACACCGGCAAGCCGCGTGATCATCGCGTCGCAATCAGGCTGAGGGCCTCGTGCCTGCTCCGGCGATTCGATTTCACAACGTTCGGTCGAATGGGTCTGGCGGGCAGTGACGATCTGCGCTTGCTCGGCTCCAATTGCACCGAGAAAGCGGCGGCGATTCTCGTCGACATTCTCCCTTTGGTCGCCTTTGAAATGACCGAGGTTCAGTGAGTTCGACGGCAGCGGGCTCACGCCGCCGAGCCGCGTGCTGAAGGCGTTGATGAAGCCTGCTTGCTCGAGCGGTTCGCATACGAGATACGCGACGCGAGCCTTCACATCGGCATTGTCGATCTCGCGCTCGCGCATAACGAACGGGCCTGCGGCGGCGCCTTCTTCAACCAGCTCTTGCATAATCGAGTCAACCTTTATGTTCGACCAATCAGCGAGTCAAGCGCAGAAAAGATTTCTTCCAGAACCCGGTCTGATACGTTGCCCAGTCTGTCCGTGACGAACCGGCTATCCACCGCAGTGAGTTGAAAGACAAGAGCAACCGAAGGGCGGCGCAGTCCGTTCTCTCGGTCGGGTTCCACCAGAATGGTGCCGGGAAAGCGCAGAGCGTCTGGCTGGGAAGTAAGAGGGACAAGCAGCGTGGTTGGTAATGTCGAGACCGTCTGAAGAATGATCGCCGGGCGGCGTCCCGCTTGGGCGCGGCTTCCTCGCACTGGAAGCTCGACCCAATAGAGATCACCGACGGTCACGATTGCGAATCCTCGTCGTAGGGGAACGTCTCAAAGCTTTCAGCGCCGATTGACAGCCACGCTTGCAGCTCATCGGCTAACGCCTCGCTCATTGGCTCCTGCGTGATTGGAACAAGCAGGATGCCGGTGCGCGTTTCGATCACGCGGACGGGGGTGTGTTCTGCTAGACCGTATCGCGATCGCACGGCAGCGGGCAGGGTGATTTTGCCGCCATCTTCAATGGTCACGTTGTCTGCCGTTTTCATAGCGCGATTGTAGCACAGCGGATCACAGTTGTGTTGCTGCTCTATAACCAACTTGAAAGCGTCCCATTCTGTGCTAGAATCCTTCAGGTTTATCGGAGGTTCGCTATGGATAACAAGAAAAGGCTCCTCATAAACATCGGCGGCATCCTGGCATTCTCAATAGTCGGAGCGATCCTGATCATGGGAGTTGATCCGGGAGGCACGCGCTGGCTCAAGTTCATCCTCTACGTCGTCTTCTTCGCATCCATCTCATCACCGGCTGTATTCTCATCACACTACAGTTGCAGCGCAATGCTGCGCCGCCTGCGCAAGCGAAGCTGAACTGGGCAGCCACCTGAGTCTCGAACATTATTGTTCCCGGCACGCTCTGTTGACACTGCCGCTGAGCGCGCTTACGCTCTCGGTTTATCGTTCAGCCATGAAAGGTGACAGTTACTATGCTCGATATTAATTTCGTGCGCACTAATCTCGACATTGCCAGAAAGAAACTCGAACTGCGCGGGGTTCCGCCGAATGCGCTCGACCAGTTCAGCGAGCTCGACGAGCGTCGCCGCGCGCTAATTCGCGAGCGCGACGAGTTGAACGCGACGCGCAATCGTGAAAGCCAGGAGATCGGAACGCTGGTGAAGGCAGGCCGCAAAGATGAGGCTGAATCGCGCCGCGCGGCCGTGCGAGAACTGGGCGACCGCATCAGTGCGACCGAAGCTGAGTTAAGCGCGGTCGAGACTGATCTGACCAATCTGATGGTGACGCTGCCGAATTTGCCGCACGAAAGCGTGCCGGCCGGCGCGGACGAAGCCGCCAATCAAGAAATAAAGCGTTGGGGCACGCCTCCGGCTTTTGACTTCGAACCGCTCGATCACGTCGATCTGGGGACCTCGCTTGGGATATTGGATCTCGAGCGCGCGGCGAAGATTTCGGGTGCGCGCTTTTCGATTCTCACCGGCAAGGGAGCACGGCTCGAACGAGCTCTGATCAATTTCTGTCTGGAGATGCAGACGCAGCGGCACGGCTACGAAGAAGTGGCGCCGCCGTTGATCGTGACCGCCAAGACTCTGTATGGCACCGGGCAGCTTCCGAAGTTCGAAGCCGATCTGTTCAAGCTCACCGACGAGCGCGGCTTGTATCTGATCCCAACTGCCGAAGTGCCGCTGACGAACATCTACGCGGACGAAATCCTTGACGGCGCGCGCTTGCCAATCAAGATGACGGCCTACACCCCCTGCTTTCGATCCGAGGCGGGAAGCTACGGCAAAGACACTCGTGGGCTGATTCGGCAGCATCAATTCGACAAAGTGGAACTGGTCAAAATCACCCGTCCGGAAGATTCCTACGAGGAACTGGAATCGCTGACCCGAGACGCCGAAGCGGTGCTTGAAAGACTCGGGCTCGCGTATCGCAGAGTCGCGCTATCGACCGGCGATCTGGGATTCTCGTCGGCGAAGACCTATGACATCGAAGTGTGGCTGCCCAGCCAAAACACCTATCGCGAGATCTCTTCGTGTTCGAACTGCGAAGCGTTCCAGGCGCGGCGCGCAGGAATTCGATTCCGCCGCGAATCGAAGTCGAAGCCGGAGTTCGCGCACACTCTGAACGGTTCGGGTATGGCGATTGGACGGCTGTGGCTGGCGTTGCTCGAGAATTATCAACAACCAGATGGCTCGGTAGTAATCCCGGAAGCACTGCAGCCTTACATGGACGACTTGAAAGTTATCAAGTGAAGTACGCGACAAGTGGCGACGCTGAAATCCGCAATCCGCAATTAGGAAAGCGAGCCACCATACGTCAGCGCCAGAAGCCGTAGAGAGGGTTCTGACTCGGTCTAAAAGTCGCGCGTGCGAGCCATCGAAACCATCGGCCGTTCCGGCGGTGAGGCCCGGAGCGGTGAATGGAAGATGGCTTCAACTTCGCGCGCGCCAATTCATCCAGCGCTGCGTACGGTGGCCCCAAGAGAACACCTTCAGGCGTCTCAAGCTTCCGCTGTATCGATCTGCACGGATCGTGCCATCACCTTAGTCTAGTCACACCTGTTTGAGATAAACCACTTGCCCGCCATTGAAACGCACGGTGCGGCGATACCATTATCAGTTTGACTTTCCCATTGACTGCATCGATTTCTTTTTGACCGATTGCGCACGAAGCTGAATTCTCTTGTAGCTTGCTGCTTCCGCCACGCGTTGATAAGCTACCGCTCGCTTTCGGCGGTAACCGCCACAGGCGTTGAGTTACGTCAATACGCAACCGGGAGGAAATGGGATGGGCCGACACCTACAGCGGAGACCACTTGCTCTGGCCGCGGCGCTCGCACTGCTAACATCGGGCTCGCTAGCCGCGGGTGGTCCCGACAAATCCGCAGCGCCCGACTTCGCTGCCGCGCGCGATGAGGTAGTAAAAATTCTCACAGGTTTCGTCCGCATCGATACCAGCAACCCGCCGGGCAACGAAACCAAAGGAGCCGAGTATTTGAAATCCATTCTCGACCGCGAAGGCATCGCGTCCGAGATATTCGAAATGGAACCCGGGCGCGGCAACATCGTCGCGCGTATCAAAGGCAACGGCAAGAAGAAACCTCTCTTGCTGATGGGCCACATCGATGTCGTCGGCGTCGAGCGTGACAAGTGGACCGTCGATCCTTTCGGCGGCGTGATCAAGGACGGATACATCTACGGTCGAGGCGCGTCCGACGACAAAGGCATGACGAGCGCGTGTCTCGAAGTTTTCCTGTTGCTTCACCGGATGAAGGTCCCACTCGATCGCGATGTCATTTTCCTTGCCGAAGCTGGCGAAGAAGGCACCTCAACAGTTGGAATCGATTACATGGTCGCTCAGCACTGGGACAAGATTGAATGCGAATACGCGCTCAACGAAGGCGGAACCATCTATGCACTCGACGGCAAGGTCAAATACGTAGGCATAGCGACCACCGAGAAGGTTCCGCGAGGTTTCCGGCTCGTCGCGCGAGGCACAAGCGGGCACGGCTCGGTCCCGCGACCCGACAACCCGATCACTCATCTTGCGGCTGCGGTCGCAAAAGTCGGCAACTGGCAATCACCGATGCGATTGAATGAAACGACGCGCGCGTTCTTCTCCCGGCTCGCGAAGATCAGTCCGGCGGAAGAAGCGTTTCTGTACACTCACCTCGAAGATCCGGCCAACAGCCAAATGGTTCAGGAAAAGATTCGCGCTCACAACGGCTCATATAACTCCATGCTGCGGACTTCGATTGTTCCAACGATCATCAAGGGCGGCTTCCGCAGCAATGTCATCCCGGGCGACGCCGAAGCTACACTCGACGTGCGGGCAGTGCCCGATGAAGACATCGACGCGCTGGCGGCGGTTCTGCGCAAACTCATCGACGACCCCGCCGTCGAAGTGATTCCGCCGCCGGCGCGAGGTCGTCCCGCAACCCCGCCGTCGAAGCTCGAGAGCGATATGTTTCGCGCGCTTGAAGGCGCGCAGGCGAAAGTCTTTCCGGGCGTCGTGACGTTGCCGCTAATGCTTACCGGCGCGACTGATTCGGCGCAGCTTCGAGCGAAGGGCGTGCAGGCGTACGGTCTGGGAAGCGTGGCCGGCGACCGCGAGCGCGCCAGCATCCACGGCAACGACGAGAGGATCTCAGTTGACGGGCTCGGCAAGTTCGTCGAGTTCATCTACTGGGCGGTGATCTATGTCGCCGCGTCGAAGTGATCGGAATAGACCACGGACGCAACGGATTCGACGGATCGGCACAGATCAAATCAGTGTGAATCCGCCGGATCCGTTCGATCCGCGGTCTATTCCCTGGAGAAGATCGCTATGAGACGCGCTTGACTGTGCGGGATCGGATGAGTTTCGATCTTGTAATTAACCTGTCCTTCAAGCTTCGCAACGAGATCTGATCCGCAGTAGAGCATCAGCGTCTGTTTCGGGCTCAGGCGCTCGATGACTGTCGGCAGGACGGCTTCGGCGCGATCGAGGGCTCGGCTTGTGAGAAGGTCGTAGCCGGCCCAATCGAATTCTTCCAGCCTGGCGGTCATAACTTTCAAATTCGCCAGCCCCAATTCGTCTTTCGCCTCTTTCAGGAAGAGCGACTTTTTTTGATTCGCCTCGAGAGCGGTTACTTGAAAATCGGGCCTCGCGACTGCCAGCGGGATAGCCGGGAATCCTGCGCCGCTACCTATGTCCAGCAACGTACGCGCGCCGGCTATGAATCGCGCTCCAAAAAGAGATTCCGCATAGTGAAGCCTGGCTGCCTCCCGTGGTTCGGTGATTCGCGTCAGGTTCAGTCGCTGATTCCACCGGCAGAGCATCGAATAATGTCTCACCAACTGAGTCGTTTGCCCTTCCGTTAGCGCCTCGATCCCGTAACTCGAGATCGCTGTTTCGAGCTCGGATTGGAATGCGGCGGTTTGATCGCGGCTCATCGATCCCCTCGATGCTGTTCGTTTGGCTGCGGTTTAATTAGAATACCTTTGCAGTCTTAACACAATCCGACAAGAAGGAAAGGGAAGCTCGCAATTGCGTATCAAGGCGGTCTCATTTGATTTTTGGCACACGTTGTTCACTGAACAGCCGGGAGCGTTTCGGCTGTATCAACATCGAAGGCGAAGCTTGCTGGCCGAGATGTTCCCTCAACACGGCTCTCGTCTCAAGGCCGATCTGGCGCGCGCTTGTTCGATCGAGGCCGAGAGCCATCACCGAATCTGGCAAGAGGAGCACCGAACTCTGCCGGCTGTTGAGCGCGTGAGCACAATTCTGAATCACCTTGACGTCGCGGTGTCTGAGCCGGTGCTTGCGACGATTGTGGCGCGCTTCGAAGAGGGAATCCTCGAGCACCCGCCGGTGCTTGTAGCCGGCGCGCGTGAAGCGCTGTCCAGTTTGGCGCAGTGCTATCGGCTGGGGATCATCTCAGATGTGGGGTTCTCGCCGGGCCGAGTGCTGAAGCAGGTGCTTGCGGACAACGACCTGCTCGACGTGTTCGACTCGCTGGTTTTCTCAGATGAAGCGGGTCGCGCGAAGCCTCACATCGAAGTCTTCGAGCGCACGGCCCGGTCGCTTTCAGCGGCGCCTGGAGCGATGGTGCACGTGGGCGATCTCGAACGGACTGACATCATCGGCGCCAAGCGAGCGGGCTATCGCGCGATTCGATTTGTCGGAGTCACGCCAATGGAAGAAGGCGAGACGACTATCGCCGACTTCGTGACCGATGACTTGACTGACATTCCGAGGCTGGTTGGAATGCTCGACGGGGGACTCGAATGAAGGTTTTCAGCCTACGCGAAGCCGAAGCATCACGAGACATCGACATCAAGATGATGGCCACGCGCTCGTCGCGCTATCGGGTGTTTGGCTCTTCGGAGCGGATCCAGGGCGGTGAGATGGCGGTCGTTGATCTTCGAGACGGCGTTGAACCGCCGGACTTCGCGACTCGCTTCACCGTGCTCGATCGTCACCAGGTGAAAGCCGTCTGTCTGGTGCGGAAGCTCCAATGATGACGCAGAACCCGAAACTCTGAACCCTGAACCTGTCCTTTATTCCCACTCAATGGTAGAAGGCGGCTTCGAGCTGATGTCGTAGACCACTCGATTGACCCCGCGCACCTCGCTCACGATTCGAGACGAGATTCGCTGCAGCACATCATAAGGAAGCCGCGCCCAATCGGCGGTCATCCCATCAAGCGACTCGACCACCCGAAGCGCGATCGCGTTGTCATAAGTCCGCATATCTCCCATCACTCCGACCGTCGAAACCGGCAACAGCACCGCGAATGATTGCCAAACCTTGTCGTACAGATCGGCTCGGCGAATCTCTTCGATGACAATCGCTTCAGCCTCTTGGAGCAAGGCCACGCGATCGGCAGTCACTTCGCCGAGTATGCGAACAGCCAGGCCCGGACCCGGGAACGGCTGTCTACCGATTATGTCTTCGGGCAAGCCCAGCTCGCGGCCCACTCTTCGCACTTCGTCCTTGAACAACTCGCGCAGAGGCTCGATCAGCTTGAGATTCATTTTCTCAGGCAAGCCGCCCACATTGTGATGAGACTTGATCACCGCGGACGGGCCTTTCACTGAGACCGATTCGATCACGTCGGGATAAAGTGTGCCCTGGACGAGAAAGTCTTCGTGGCCGAGCTTTCGCGCTTCTTCTTGAAATATCTCGATGAACTCGTTGCCGATGATCTTGCGTTTGCGTTCGGGGTCGATCACGCCCGCAAGCTTCGTCAAGAAGCGCTCGCCCGCCGCGACGCCGATCACGTTGAGGTCCATTTCTTGGTAAGCTTCGAGCACCTCTTCAAACTCGTTCTTGCGGAGCAGCCCGGTGTCCACGAAGATGCAGGTCTGACGGTCGCCGATCGCTCGCGCAACAAGCGCAGCCGCGACCGAGGAGTCGACTCCACCCGACAGACCGCAAACGGCCCGGCCGTCTCCAACGCGACGCTTGATGTCTTCGACGGTAGTCTCTATGAACGAGGCCATCGTCCAATCGCAGCGCAATTGGCAAACGTTAACCAGAAAGTTGCGGAGTATCTCTTTGCCTTGGGGAGTGTGAGCGACCTCAGGATGAAACTGAACCCCGTAGAGCTTACGCGCGTGATCTTCGACAGCTCCGATTGCAGCTTCAGTAGCCGCGGTGATCGTGAAACCTTCAGGCGGACGGCTCACATAATCGCCGTGGCTCATCCAGACTTTGAGCGGCGAACTCAGACCAGCGAGCAACTGACTCTCAGCCTGAACGGCGATCTCGGCCTGTCCATACTCGCGTCTGTTAGACGGCTTGACCTCGCCGCCCAGGAAATGAGCCATCAGTTGCACGCCGTAGCAGATGCCAAGCACGGGCACGCCCATTTGGATTACTGCGGGATCAGGATGCGGCGCGCCTTCTTCGTAGACCGACGACGGACCTCCGGATAAGATAATGGCTCGCGGGTCCTTGCGACGGATCTCTTCGGTGGTCGTGTTGAAGGGGACTATCTCGGAGTAGACGCCAAGTTCGCGAACTCTGCGAGCGATCAGTTGAGTGTACTGTCCGCCGAAATCGAGGATGAGAACGGTTTCGTGATCGGAGGCCATAATGTTGAATCAGGATGATACCAGCTCGCAAGGCTCTGGAGCTGGCGTTCAAGACAGAAATGAGATCAGCAAGTTACCTTTCCTGCTTGTCTCCCGAGGGACGCACAGCGGAAGAGTTGATGCCTTTCCCGGTTAACGGCACCTTCTGCGGGCTGTCCGCAGCATTGTCCGTGAGGACGATCGCAGCGTTGCGGCCGTCGGTTGCTGACGGCGTGAAGCTAACATCAACGATACAGCTCTTGCTTGAATCGATGGTCGCCCCTGTGCACGTGTCCTGAACCACCGCAAAATCTTGTCGCTCATCACCACTGATCACGACGCTGTTAATGTATAGCTTCTTTCCGCCTGTGTTCGTGACAGTGATTCTTTGCGACTTGCTGGGCTTCTTCGCCACTTGATCGCCGAAGTCAATACTGCTCGGTTCGAGCTTGACCGCTGGCGGTTGTTGCTCACTCTCGTTTGTCTTTTGGGAAAACGTCAGGTGTGCTAATCCAAAGAGTACAAGAGCCAGCGGCAGTATTTTTTTCATGACCTCAACTCCTGATTCAGAATTATAGAACCAAACTTCGCAGCATGGAAGCGTTGGCACTGAGTTGGACGCCGCAGCAGATGCCGAGCACGGGCACACCCATTATTTCTGAGTACACGCCGAGTTCGCGGACTCGTCGCGCTATGAGTTGTGTGTACTGTCCGCCAAAGTCGAGGATGAGAACCGCTTCGTGATCGGAAGGCATAGTGTTGAGCGAGGATTATAGGGAGGCATTCGCCAGGGTCTAAAGCCCAGGCACTGGATTGGATGGACAAGAGGAACGCCAGGGAATGGCGATTCTGGTATTCCGCGGCTCCTCAAGAAGATTCTTGCATTGGTCTATTCTCAAATCGCGTCATGTATGGTGGAGGAGATATCGACATCCGATCTGTAGGCACGAACATACCGGAACTGCGAGGCTAAAGTCAGGTCCCCAAGGTTTCGGACGTGGTCCCTACCAAGCGCCAAACATTTCAGAGGAAGCCTAGTGGAAGGAGGAATATATGCCAACCGGAAAGACAGCAAGCAAAAAGACAGCAGCAGAAATCAAGCGGGCGATCGAGGCAATCGAGGCCGAGATTCAGAAAGAGAAGAAAAAGCGAGAGAAAAGCGGTGAGACGTTCGTTTCACTGACACGCGAGCAACTCGAGAACAAGCTGAAGCGCGCGGAATCACCCGTTATCACCTGGCAGAGCTGGAATAACACCGCTCCGATCGGCGGGACGATCAATTACACCGTAGGGGTGACGAATCCTGATCCTTTTGCGTGGGTAAACCTTGCGGTTGCCGTGGCAGTCGGAAATCGAAATCCGATCACGAGCAACGATCTCTTCTTGTCCGACTTCGACCGACGCTTTCCGACGCTGGCACAGCCGGCGACGATAGGTTTCTCGCTCGGCCCGGCGGGATCGGCGACCGCTTCCACATCGTTCAGCTTCGCGCTGAGGATCCCGAGCGGTGTCGAGAAGACGGGCTACTTCGGCAACTCGGTACTCCAACAACTCAACTTTCACGATGTCGGCAAGTACCTTGATCGCGGTGTCTTCTTCTTCGGCGTCGTCTGACCAAGGATACGACGTGAGGAATGTCGCGGGGGCGAGCCCATGCTCGCCCCCGCGTATGGTTCACGCGCGACTAACGATGGGCGTCAACCGGCGCGCCGAATACCAATCAGCACCGCGATTGATGAACTTCAGATCGTGGTTTTGTGCGGCGAACCAGAAGAGTGGCAGAACCCCGTCAGCCATCTCCCGTTGTCACGCATCTGCGACGAACTACAGGAAACCCGACTTACCCCTTCGCCACCACATAAGGCTTCTTCACGTACTGCGTCGCAAGCTTGTGCGAGTCGAAGATGTTCTCGCGTTTCAGCACCATCTGATACTCGGCCATCGCTTCGTCGCGTTTGCCGAGCGCGTCCAATGCCTCGCCCGCGTGAAGGTGCGCTAGAGAAATCAACCCGGGATCCGACTTCGACCAGCGCTGCGCTTCCTTGTACCGCGCGGCGGCGCCCGCGTAGTCTTGCTTAGCCTGCAGCGCCTCGCCCCATTGATAGTTCACCAGGTCGGCGGCTTGGCCAACCACGCGATCGACTTTCAGCAGATCACCAAATGCGCGAGCGCCATCATCCGCCCGGCCCATCCGGTACAACATTGCCGCGCGCTCGACTCCAAATAGATAATTGCGCGGATACTGCTTTACCATGTAGCTGATTATGTCCAGCGCGCGTTCGGGTTGATTCTCCTTGCTGTAGATCCCCAATAACACGACTCTGGCGTCGTCAGCCGTGTATTTGCCCCGCTTGGTGACAAGCTCGAGGTGCTCGATGCCTTTGCTCTTTGATCCTTTTAGTCCCGCGAACCGCGCCAGCAAGCGCCAGCCAAACGGCAAGCTGTCGATCACGTACTCGTAGAGCCCAATGCTCAAGTAAGCGTCGATGTACTCGGGGTCGAGCTTGATAACCTGCCGTTGAATCTGGATCGAGTCGTTCGCGTCGCCAATAGAGCGCGTGAAGCTGCGCTTAACCGAAGTGCCGTACGCCGCTCTGATCCCCAACGCCGAAGCGTTGTAGTAAAGCGCTTCGACGTCTTTGGAGTCTTTCGCCAAACGAGCTCGCGTAGCAGCCAACGCTTGTTTGATCAGCTCGTTGAACTCGCGGTCGCGTTTTGGATCGACTTTGTCCTCGGTTTTTTCCTGTGCGTAAAACGATCCGCCGGTATAAACAGAGGTTGACAGCCGGCGGCTCTGATACAGGGTCTCGAGCCAAAGGTTGTTCGCCAAATAAACATAGCCCGCTGGATGGTCAGGGGCGATCTTTGTCATCTGGAGGAACCGTTCGCGCGCGGTTTTGTAGTCGATGTTGTACACCGCGTCGAAGCCTTCGGTCCTCAGCCGGTCAAACTCGGCCTGATCTGCTGCGCGCGCGGTATCGCCGGCGCCGTTTGATCGCTCTTGCTGCGAAGTCTTCACGCGCGACGTCACAGTGACGCTCGCCGAGGCGATTGAATTCGAGATCAACAGTCCGGCTAGAAAAAAAGAAATCATTACTGCAGCCATTTTGAAACTCCTCAAATACGTTTGACCAACTCCGTTAGGAGTTGAATGTTTATAGAAGCGGGTCGTTCGGCGTTGCGCACCCCAGCGGGGTGCCACTGTCGGTCACTCGCTCATTTTACGAGAGTTGATCCGACACATTGCACCCCTACGGGGTGCCTTACACCACCACGGGTGCCTGCACAGACTGAAGTCCATGCTACTACGGAACGATCACCGAAAGCGCATCGGGCACCACATCGAAGGTCATCGGCAGCGGACCGAGGATCTCGCCATCGGCTTCGACCCACGGCTCGTGGGTCGAGTTCGCCGCAACGTGTTTGCCTCTGACCAGAGCGGCCCCGGCGACTTCGGGCTTTCCTCGCATGCACCCGGCAAGCGCTCGCAGGTAAGCGACGTTGTTCGCCAGCGGCGGCAATATGAACACCTCGAACCACGGCTCCTCCAGCTTCGCGCCTGGAGTGATCGTCATCCCTCCACCGTATCCCTTGCCGTTCCCGATCAACGCAAAAGCGCTTTGGTAGCGGCGGCCGTCTACTTCGATTGTGAACGGTTCGCCGCGCCACGAAAAAAAATGCTTGAGGCCCGAAATCCAGTAAGCGAACTCGCCCGTTCTCCGTTTGAGCTTCTTGTTGACGCCGCGCGCGACGGAGGCGTCGAGCCCGATACCCGCCATCATGAGAAAATACCGTCCGGTGGTTCCGGGTTCCGGGTTCCGGGTTCCGGGTTCTGCATTTGCGCTGACGGTCTCAATCGCGGCACGCTGAGCACCGATCTCGGAACCCGGAACCCGGAACCCTGAACCGGCCTCGAACGCGGAACCCGGAACCCGGAACCCGGAACCCGCCTTCGCAAGACCGAGAGCGATGCGCCGAGTCTTACCAGCGGCGATCATGTCGGCGAGTTCTTCGATATCGAATGGAACTCCCAAATCGCGCGCTACAACGTTCGAGGTGCCGCCGGGCCACACGGCAAGCGCGGTCCGGCTACCGGTCATTACCTGGATTACTTCATTCAACGTTCCGTCTCCGCCGTAGCTGATGATAATGTCCGCCCCTTCGGTTAGCGCTTCTCGCGCGAGGCGGGTCGCGTCCCCAGGCCCCGCCGTCGGGCGCGCGTCGGCGTCGATACCGCGTTCGGCCAGCAGTCCGATCATTCGGCGGACGGCTTCGGCGCGGCGCGCGGGACGCCCCGACATCGGATTGTAGATTATTGTTGCTGATTTGGGGTTCATCACGCGCCGACGCTGATAAGAGGCAACTGGAATGCCGCTCATCTCCAGCCCGTAACTATTCTAGAAGGGCGGTTCTTTAAGGGGCAAGGTGCACAGGCGACGCAGGATTTTGCCGACGATTGTCGGAAGGTAATTCATTTGGCAGTTCGGAGTCTGCCCTCTACGTAATCGGCTCAGCCATAAGGATCAAGAATACGGGCACGCGCATCGCCTGATAGTAGCGGGCGTTGTTCTTTGCGGCGAGCTCCAGGGACGGTGCAGGTTCCAACAACGCCGTGACTGTTAGACCGGCTGATGTCAGGGCGTTGAAGTAGTCGGAGACCGTATGATGATGGCAGAAGATGCGGCGGCCTTCGCTTGAAACGCCGGCGTAGCCTAGCCACGGAGTTTCTATGGTTCTGATCGGCGAACCGAAATACCAGCCTTCCCATGGGTTCGGGCCTTCCACCTCTTCCGATTCGGACGAAGGGAACAGCGCCGTGGACATAGGGTGGAGAACGCTTGCGACCAGCAGCGCGCCCGGCTTCATCACCCGCGCTACTTGCTTCATCATCGCGTCGATGTCTCCAACGTAATGAAGCGAGGTGCCCGTGAAGACCATGTCGAACTCGGCTTCGGGGAACGGAAGCGCTTCACGGATATCAGCTACTCGAAAGTCTGGCTTGAGGCCGCGCTCGCTAGCCTTGGCTTGCGCCAGCGAGATCATCGTCTGCGAGATGTCGAGCCCGACTACCTGTGCGCCAAGCTCAGCGAACCAAAGTGAATACGTACCAGAGCCGCAGCCCAGATCCAGGAGTCGCGCACCGGTGATGTCTCCGATCAACTGTTTGATGGCGGGACGCTCGATGTTGTCTGAGAACGAATCTTCGGCGGAGGTGAATCGGTCGAATGCTTCGCCACACGCATTCCAACTTTTCTTCACGTCGAGGGGCATAAGAAAAAGAGCAAAGCGCCAAGAGCAAAGGGCAAGCCACTCGCGATTTCCTTTGCCCTTTGCTCTTTGCACTTTGCCGTTCACTCAATCCTGTAATTCGGTGCTTCCTTCGTTATGATCACGTCGTGAACGTGACTTTCGCGCAAGCCGGCCGACGTTACGCGAATGAAGCGCGACTTCTCGTGAAGCTCGGCGATCGTGCCGCAGCCGCAGTAGCCCATTCCCGCTCGCAGACCTCCGACTAGTTGATGGACGAGCGACGAAATTGGGCCCTTGTGCGGGACTCTTCCTTCGATGCCTTCCGGCACAAGCTTGGACATCTGAAACTCGCTCGCCTGGCCGTAGCGATCGCGGCTGCCCTCCTTCATCGCGGAGATCGAACCCATCCCGCGATATGCCTTGAACGATCGGCCCTGAAACAGGATTATCTCGCCCGGGCTCTCGTCGGTGCCGGCGAACAGAGAGCCGATCATCACCGAGTCGGCGCCCGCCGCGATCGCCTTGCTTATGTCGCCGGAGTACTTTATGCCGCCGTCTGCGATGACCGGCACACCGGATCCGCGGGCGGCGCTGGCGCATTCAAGTATGGCAGTAATCTGCGGGACCCCGGCTCCGCTCACCACGCGTGTCGTGCATATCGACCCTGGACCCATTCCTACTTTGACGGCATCGATCCCGGCAGAGATCAAGTCGCGGGTCGCTTCGCCTGTGGCGATGTTGCCGGCTACGAGATCGACTTCAGGGAAACGGCCTTTTATCTTCTTCGCCGCGGAGATCACGCTCTCGGTGTGCCCGTGAGCCGTGTCGATCACCAACGCATCGACGCGAGCGCGAACCAACTCTTCGGCGCGCTCCAGGAAATCTCCGGTTGCGCCCACCGCTGCTGCAACGCGCAAGCGTCCCAGCCCGTCCTTAGCCGCGAGCGGATACCTGATCGCCTTTTGAATGTCTTTTACGGTAATCAGGCCCTTGAGCCTGTAGTTGTCATCGACGACGAGCAGCTTCTCGATCCGGTGTCGCTGAAGGATCGCTTTAGCTTCGTTGAGCGTTGTGCCGACGGGAACGGTGATCAGGTTGTCCTTGGTCATCGCCTCGCTGATCGGCAGGTCCAGCCGCGTTTCGAACCGCAGATCGCGATTGGTGAGAATCCCGACGAGGTGACCGTTTTCCTCGACTATAGGTACGCCCGAAATGCGATAGCGCTCCATCACCTCAACCGCGTCGGATATCGGATGATCGGGCGTCATCGTAACCGGATCAACTATCATGCCCGACTCACTGCGCTTCACTTTGTCGACTTCGTCGCGCTGGACGTCGATCGAGAGGTTCTTGTGCACGACACCGATGCCGCCCTGTTGCGCGATGGCAATAGCCAGATGCGATTCAGTAACCGTATCCATTGCGGCGGACGAAATCGGAATGTTCAGCGGGATGTTTCGCGTGAAGCGAGTTGTAGTGTCGGCTTCAGTGGGAAGGACAACGCTGCGTGCGGGAACGAGAGAAACGTCGTCAAAGGTGAGAGCCTCGGTAATATCACCTGCCAGCATCGTGGTACCTCGATAAATGCGGGTTGTTTGGGCACGTGCAGGTGAGCTTTGGCTCCGCCGCACGATTGATGCTGGCCAACTACCCGGCCAGCTTCGGAGGCTATCAAAGCAACCCGTGGATTGCAAGCTGCGCCATTTTCAGGGCTGTTGGACGCCTCTCACTCGACTGCTAGTCAACGACTGCCACGGTCAACCTCTGACGTACTTCCAGTTTCTCACCTTTCCTTCGGACATCCATTCGATTGCCGTCGCGAGCCGCTTCTTTCGAGTCTCCTCGGTCTTAGCCTCGGTGACCCATTCAACATACTCCTTCTTGTTGCTGTAGTTGAACTGCCCGAACGTCGCGAGCGCCTTCTTGTTCTTCTTCAGCGCCGCTGTGAAGTAATCGGGGATCTCCAACTCTTTCGTATCGGTCGATCGGGCACGCGCGGCAGGTTTTACGCCGGAGTCGTGAAGCTTAACCGCCTCTTTGATCTGTTTGATCAACTCTTTGTCTTTGGGCAAATCGGCGATGCTGGTGATCTTGCCGTACTGACCCATGCCTTCCGCGGGTTTGGGCTCGCCGCTCATTGTGCCTCCGCTCGTGTACCAGACGGTGAGGGCGCAGTGTTGCGTGAAAGAAGCCATGCTGCAGAGCACGCGGGGATTTCGCTGGCCGGGGCTCTTGCACATGAAATGCGGAAAGCTCCACTTCATCGTTTCCTCAACAGACGGGCACGTGTCGTGAATCAGCTTTCTGAGGTGAGTTAGTATCGGCTTCGCGAAGCTCGCCGACTTTGCGATGTAAGCATCCACACGCGGGTCTTTGGTTCCCATTGTTCGGCTCCTTTTGATTGGTCTACGAAGTGGTTATTTTCGTCAGATTGATTCGGAAGATCAAGCAACGATTCCTGCCAGGGGCCGAGAGTCTACGAGCGTCGCGGTGAATCCAGTGGTTGACGTTGTTTCGCAAAGGCCTTAGTGTTTTGACCGGAGACTCTAAGCATGCACGACAGAATTTCGATTGAGCCACAAATCTGCCACGGGCGGGCTTGCATCAAAGGCACACGCATTCCCGTATCTCAGATCCTCGGGATGTTGGCCAACGGCGATTCGATTGACGGCTTGCTCAAGGCTTTTCCCTCGATCGAGCGAGCGGATATCCACGCCTGTCTGGAGTATGCAGCGCTGCTTGCCGAAGAACAGGTCACGCCCATTGAAGAACTCGCCCCCACTGCATGAAGATTTGCGTAGACGAAAACATACCTATCGTCACCGTTCACGAATTGAGACGAATGGGACACGACGTGCTGGATATTCGCGGTACAGTCGATCAGGGGATGCCCGACGACTTGCTGTGGATTAGAGTCCAAGGTGAACGGCGTTTGCTGATTACTACAGACAAAGGGTTCGTCCAGCCCCGCGATGAACAGCATTGCGGGATTCTAGTAGTGCGCTTGAAGCAGCCGAATGAACAAAAGATTCACCAAAGAGTTATGCAGGCGATGAATCACTTTCCCGAACAAGAATGGCCGGGATTAACTCGTCGTAATGAGAGATGCGGTTCAAAGCACTTGGCGAACTCCATAGCACAGGGATGAAGGTGAGATTAATCCCCACTCGCGTCGCGGGCCGCTATGTCACGCTTGGACGCAAGGCCGCGCCACGCCTCCTCGAGAAGCGCACCGAGCTCGCCCGGATCGACGTTCGAGATCCTCACGAGCATCCACGGCCAGCAGCGATAATGGTCCGTGATGTAGAAAGTTTTTGGATTGGCTCCAATCAAGACCTCGCGCGCGGCGTACTCGGTTTTGAGGACCAGCGACTCACCGTCCTGGTGAAAGCGGGCAAGCAGTTTTCCGCCGACTTTGAAGGCGGGTGTCCCGTAGGAGGTCCCTTCCTCAACGCCGGGCAGCGCGAGTGCAAGCTGACGCACCGTGTCGAAAGTGACCGGCTTGCCTTTGCGCGGACGCTTCTGCGTTTGCGACTTGCTCAAGTTTCCCTCACGCGACTTTGCTAGCAATGGCATCACGCGTTCAGTGGCGGGTACCAGTCGCCTCGGCCCTCGGGCGTTTCGTTTGGAAAGCTCAGTCCTGCCATGTGTACCTCGTAGTTCCGAGTTGCTGCCACCTCAGCTCGGGTTGAAGTATCGCTCAGCCTTATCTGTAAGAGCAACGATGAATACGGCGTTGCTTTCTGTGTAGGCGTGGGCGGCTAAATCGCATTCGAGGGGCGCGTCTTTCCATGTTGAGTCGCCTGTTCAAACGCAAACGCCAACTGTAAGACATCGAATTCTCGTTGATGACGTCCGACGATTTGCAAACCGATGGGAAGACCGTCCTTGGTGAAGCCACACGGTACTGAGATTGCCGGCAGCTCGGTCACCGTTATCGCGTAACACGTCGCCATCCAGTCTATGTAGGTTTCCATTCCGATCCCATTGATCTCCCTGACCCAGTCCACCTCAACCTTAAAGGGCGCGACCTGAGACACTGGCAGCACTAGAAACTCGTAACGTTCCATAAACTCTCTCACTCGCTGGATGAGCGGCGTGCGTTTTGCCTCGGCGCGCTCCACATCGAGACTGCTCAGCTTCAAGCCCTGCTCGATATTCCAAACCACAGTATCCTTGATCAGATCGCGACGCCGCTTGAGATCTTCTCCTCTCGTTTGTGCGAACGACCAGGCTCGAAGAACCTGAAAGATTTCATCAGCATCGCGGAAGTCCGGCTCACCGTCTTCCACCTGGCAGCCAAGCGCCGCGAAAGTCGAGCGCGCCGCGTCGCAAACTTCAGTAACGGCGGACTGCACCGGGTATCGCCCCAGACTACGGCTCCAGGCAATCCGTGTCTCTCTGAAATCCCGCTGAAGCGGTCTCGAGAAAACCGAGCCTGGTTCATCTATGGAAATTGGCGCTCTCGGGTCGGCGCCCGCAATTACAGAAAGCAGAAAGGCAACATCCTGCACCGAGCGAGCCATCGGCCCTTCTACCGAAAGCGCGTTCGAACCGGGAGCTGATGGATAAACGGGAACACGACCGGGCGCGGTCCGAAACCCAACGACGTTACAGAAGCCGGCTGGATTCCTGAGCGAGCCGCCAAGGTCGCTGCCATCAGCCAGTGGAACCATGCCGCAGGCCAACGCCACTGCCGCACCGCCGCTGCTTCCGCCACAGGTCCTGGTCAGGTCGTACGGGTTGAGTGTGGCGCCGAATACTTCGTTGAATGTCTGTGACCCCGCGCCGAACTCGGGGACGTTGGTCTTGCCGATGACGATCGCGCCTGCGGCCTTGAGCCTCTGCACAATCAGCCCATCACTGTCGGGGACAAAGTCTTTGTAGATGCGAGAGCCAAACGTGGTTCGAATGCCCGCAGTCGGCGCCAGATCCTTTACGGCGTGCGGCAAACCGTGGAGCGGCCCCAGCCTATGGCCTTTCGCCAATCGCTCGTCGGCTTCCTTGGCAGAACGAAGCGCCGCTTCCTCACCCACCAAAGTACAAATGGCGTTCACCTTCGGATTGACCCGCTTGATCTGCGAAAGGAAGGCGGCCATTACTTCTGTCGCAGACAACTCGCGCTTTCGAATCATCGCGGCCAGCTCGACGGCGTCCTTGAAACATATCTCACTGCCCGTGCTGATCTGCAATTCGTCAGGGAGTTTATTCGCGGGAGACGGGGAGGGTGCGTTGTTTGTTTCAGACACGCTGTAATTCGAATGTCT
Source organism: Acidobacteriota bacterium (assembly GCA_038040445.1). Taxonomy (NCBI): domain Bacteria; kingdom Pseudomonadati; phylum Acidobacteriota; class Blastocatellia; genus Candidatus Onstottus; species Candidatus Onstottus frigus. The sequence goes on from JBBPIG010000013.1 coordinate 50,085, forward strand.
TCTCTGCGTGACCTTTGCGTCCTCGGCGTCTCTGCGGTTAACCTAACGCCGAATCACGCACCGCAGAGTCGCCGAGCACGCAGAGATGGCGCGGAGAAATTGAAGTTAGGACACTACCCGGCGCCTAACAGGGTGTCAGTCCTGTGTGAGCCAACCGCAACGCACCGAACTTCATTCGGGTGACGAACGCCGCTTCTGAACCCGTTCCAGAAAGTCTAGCTGGTCCTTGAGCAGATGGTTGCGTAGCTGGACGTCATCGCCGAAGTCCAGATAGGGCTCCGTGTCTTCGCTGTAAGGCGCCCACCTGGGCAGACCCTTGCCGTTGGGATCGCCGGTCGTGGCGAAGTTCACCCAATAGTTCGACATCACGTCAGCCAATTTGAAATCGATATCTTGAAGCGCTGCGTTCTGCCGGTTGAGATTGTTGAAGACGTAGGCGATCTCTGACGCGTGATATGCGCCAAGATACTTGCTATTCGGATTCGGCGGAACGTGAGTGAAGAAATAGAGATATGCTTTCGAGCGCCCGGTCGAAGTCATGCGCGCCCAGGTGCGCATCGGCAATGTAAAGGCGGTGTCGCGCATGCTGCTCAGATATGCGCCGGCGATATCCTCCTCGCTCTTTGCCGGGTAAAGCGCGTCGAACTCCTTGATCATATCGCGATACTGCGGGTCCACTCGCTTGCGGTAGTCTTCGATTGTCTTTGGCACCGAGGCGGGCACGGTTAGAGTCGTCATCTCGTTCGCATTTGAACCCACGATTACCGGCACGTCGTTCTGCTTGCCTTTCGCAAAGATGTTGCGAATCTCATCAGGCAACACCCAGCCGTCCACGTTAGGCTGAGTTCGGAACTTTTTTCCTTCCGGGTCATTGTTGAAGACCTCGATGATCTTCTCAGCCGGCAACGCGCGCAATGCCTTGATGGAATCGGCTCCGGCCGCTTTGGCGAAGGCGGCGCCGACCTTTTCCGCTGAGGGCAGCGCGTTTCGATCTTCCTTCAAGTAAGTGCCCGGGCCGAAAGAGCCCCCGCTCTCGCCGATGGCCCGATGAAACAGACCTCTGGCTAACGGCGATGCAACGAGCACGTTGACGCTCCAGGAACCCGCCGATTCGCCGAAGATGGTCACTCGGTTTGGATCGCCCCCAAAGGCCGCGATGTTTTTCTGCACCCACTTCAGCGCGGCGATCTGATCCAGCACGCCGTAGTTGCCGGATGAATGCTGCGGCGATTCAGCGGTCAGCTCGGGATGAGCAAGATAGCCCAACGGGCCGACCCGGTAGTTGATCGTCACCAGGACGACGCCTTTCTTCGCCAGGGCGGTCCCGTCGTACACGCGATTCGCTCCCGATCCACGAGTCAGCGCGCCGCCGTGGATCCACACCATGACCGGACGTTTATCACTCGGTTTGGCAGCGGTCCACACATTGAGGTACAGGCAATCTTCACTCTGCTTCTGAGGCGGTGAATAATACATTGATGTCGAGGGGTACGACGCTTGAGGACACTGGGGTCCAAAGGCATCGCACTGGCGGACTCCAGTCCATGTCACAACCGGCCGAGGAGCTTTCCAGCGCAACTCGCCCACCGGAGGGGCGGCGAAAGGAATGCCTTTGAAACTCCGAACTCCGTCCGCCGCTGTTCCGGAAACCAGTCCTCCATCTACTTTGATAGTGTCGTTGGGAACAGAGGCCAGGCCCGAAACGGCCAGGGCAAACGCGAAAGCAAGCGTAGTCAGATTGCGCAGCATGTGAATCCTCCAGTATCAGGTTTGATAATGCGTTCGTCGTCCCGCCTTCAGGCGGAAGTTTGTAGCCACGTTGCGTGAGGCGCTACCCGGACAACTTCCGCCTGAAGGCGGGACTACGAACAGCTTATCGATTACAAGTCGCCGTCATCGTTTCGGGTCGTTGGCGTCGATGAACTTCACAAGACTCTCTGCATATTCCTTTGGAATGTAGCCCGACGCGATGGCTGTCAGGTGAGACTTGCCGGGCAACACCACGTTGGTGAATTTCTTGACCTCGCGCGCCATGCGCGTTGTCTTTGCGTTGGGCCGATCGAACTCGCCGTTGATCGCAATCATCGGGATGTTCAATTTCGTGAGATCAAGTTGCGGCCCGGCCGGACGCGCGGGAGCGGCAGTGGTAGCCGGTCGTGCTGCCGGAGGAGTCTCGGCGAGCTTCTCTGCGTCTTCGCGGCTCATTCCGTTATCCATGGCATGCCTTATTCGAAGCCGCTTGCTTACCTCGTCTTCTTGCGGATCGCGCCCCTGCTTATCGGCCGGCGCCTTCGCCTTCCATTCTGGATCAACCTCAGGTATGCCCGAACCGCCGAAGCCGGCGGTGATCATTCGATCCGGGATCATCGTCAACAGCCGTCCGACGATTCCGCCGCCCATCGAATAGCCGTGGAAGTGGGCCTTTTTGATCTTGAGATGATCCATCAGCTCGACCACGTCCTCCGCTTTGCCTGGCCCGTTAAGCTGGGGCTTGTCGCTCTTGCCGTGATTTCGGCAATCCAGCGCCACGACCATGTGGTTCTTGGCCAGCGCGTCGAAAATTCCATTGGCGAGCCAATTCCCCGCGGCGCTGCCTGTATACCCGTGGATCAGGATGACCGCCGTGCCCTTGCCTTTGACGTAATAGTGAATCTTCACGCCGTCGGAGGCCGTCATGTAGTCCTCCTTCGGCTGGTCGTTGCCTTTTCCACCGCCTCTGGCGAAACCCGTCCCGGCCATCATCACGAGGCAAAGAGCGTATCTTAGAAGTATCTGTCGTTTCATCTTGTCCTCCTTCGATTGTCTTCTCTGCGTGACCTTTGCGTCCTCTGCGCCTCTGCGGTTAACCTAACGCCGAAATCACGCACCGCAGAATCGCCGAGCACGCAGAGATGGGAGAGAAAAGGTACTGCTTCAACGATCCGGCTGCCGGGCGGCTTCACCTTTTGCCTCCAGTCCCAGGTACTGACGGAACCAGTTGGCGGCGGCATTGGAGCTCACCTCGAAAGCTTCGCCGATGTACATTTCGAAATGGGTGATGCCAGGCACCTCGATCACCTTCTTCGGTCCGGTGAGCACCTCCAGCGCGGCGTAGGCATTATCACGGCCGTTTATTAGTTCGTCCTTCTCAGCCGGAATCAGAAGCACCGGCCTGTCCCCGACACTCTTTAGATAGTGGAATGGACGATACTCGGCGACCATTTGCTGCGTCTCAACATCCACTATCCGCCGCGTCGAGAATCCGGTCTCGAATTCGCCCCCTTGCCCGGTACGCGCGCGTTTGATCGCGTCTTCGCGCAGCCGACCGGTGAGTGGTACTGGGCCGCCCGGCGAGTTCTTTCCTCCGATAGCCGGCACTTGACCGACGACCGCTTTGACGCGCGAATCGAGCGCGGCAACCACAATCACGTTGCCCCCGGCAAAGCTCGATCCCCAGATGCCTATGCGTTCGGGATCTACGCCCGCTTCGCCCTGTAGGTAAGAGATGGCGTTCCGATAGTCTTCGACCTGCTTCATGGGAATGAGCCGTGTACGTTTGAGAACTACGTCCGCTTTGGTATTCGTAACGCGCTTGTCGTCCCTCGTAGGTTCAGGGTCGGCCCTGGTCACCGTTGGTTGAGCTTGGGAAATGAAGCCGTCGCTCGAACCCCACCCGCGATAATCAATCACCATCGCCACCAGCCCGCGTTCGGCGAATCGAGCTCCGTATTTCTCAATCGAGAAATGCGTACCGGCCCAACCTTGTCCAAGCACTACGCCAGGGATCTTGCCGGCTGGAGAAAAGTCTTTAGGAAAGAAAATCTTCGCGTAGCAGCCGGCGCCGTCGCTGTAGTACGTGACTTCCTTCGAGGTCACGCCCGCAGCCAGTTTGTATGCCCAGTCTTCCTTTGTCAGCCCTGACTTTATCTTCTTATCCTGCGCGGAGGACACGACCGAGAGGCAGACCACAAGCGAAGCGATCAATGCCGATGTAACAGCCTTTTTCATGAATCTCCGATCTATTGAACTTGGAAGCCGCACGTACTAGCTGCTTGCGATGCGGGTTGAGCTTGTTCCATGTGGGATTGGCTACTACAGGGAACCAATCGGGGCCATCGGATAGCTGGAGACTCTACCCCTACCACAGCTCGCATATGAAACGGGCACGCATACGCTACAGCTCTCTATGAAACGATTGCGGGTAGCCCGCCTCCGAGCCCAGGTGGAATCGAGATGACCGCTCCGGCTGAAAGCAACCGACCGAGCGGTCGGTTGCCGATAGTATCGCGGCCAGTATCTCTTGTCAATCACTAGCCTAACCTCACTAAAGCCTAACCTGATAAGCGGTTTATGCCTGAGTACCGGTAAGCCCAACAACCTGGCGGGAAGAACCTCGCCAGAACATCGATTTCATCGGCGCCCTCGTTGCGCTTGCGGCTTCAGGAGTCCACCCATCGCTATCTTGGCGACCTCTTCGGAAACCTGATCGGGTGTAAGCCGGCCGGTAGGGTTATACCACCGTGAGAGCCATAGAATCATGCCGAGCAAGCTGAACGACGCGGCAGTCAAATCCAATTCCCTCAACCGACCCTTCGCCTTGAGCTGCTCGAGGGTCTTGCGAATCAGCTCCACATAATCGCGCTTACGCTGATCGATCTTCCGCCGCTGCGCGGGAGTAAGCCCGGCGACCTCGTCCACCACGATCGTGACCGGGTTGTTCCCTTGCGGGGTGCTGCGGCTGGTGATCAGATGCACGTGGCTGGTGATGATCGTTCGCAACCGCTGCTCGGCGTCGGTGACCGCGCGCGCGGGAACGATCACCTGCTCTTCAAGCGAATCCATTCCAAAGCTCATAATACTGAAGAGCAGATTTCTCTTCCCGGAAACGTGATGGTAGAGGCCTGATTTCGTGATCCCGACAGCATCGGCGATGTCGTTCATCGACGTCGCATCGTAGCCTTTTTCGCAAATGATGCTGGCCGCCGCGCGATAGATTTCAGCCAAACGATCCGGTTCAGTAGAGGCGGACAGGCTGAAGGGGTTTTTTGTTTTCCTCATGTTTGCGATAGTTGTCAACGCGCGGGCACCTCGGGGAGAAGCGTTGATCGCCTACGACGTGCCGCTCCGAGCGCCAATATATCGCGAACGGCTCCCGGCCGCCAAGTCTATCCTGGGCCGGCGAAGCAGCTAAAAGCCGGTTAGGCGCGCTTGTAATGATGCTCAATGAATCGTTTCCACCCCTTCTTGTTTTTAGCTTCTACAGCCTAGTGGAAACCCTCCGTATCGTCCGGCCAGTAGACCATTCGAGCGAGCCCCGCGGGCATCTGGGCCTCAAATCCGATGGCTTCGCGGTGTACGTCCGAAACGTCTGCAACGGTTCCATTCGAGTTCTTGCCATCCGAAGTGCCATTCGAAGTGCCATTCGAAGTGCCATTCGAAGTGAATGACCAGAAAGCAACCGTTCCCTCGCGATTCACGCCAAGCATCGCCACTTCCTCATAGGTGCCCTTTGTGAATTTCGGCATGAGAACGAACAAAGTAGACAATACCGATAACCGGATTGGTCCGCATCGCGTTAGATGGAGCCTCGTCTGATGAGTATCGGAGTTTTCATCTCTTCTCTCCTGAATTCTTGCGAAGCAGTCCGACAATTGCGAATAAGACGAACGGTATTGTGTTGATGGTTGGGCCAATGGCTGATTGAAAAGGTCCTTTGAAATCGAGCCAATGCACGAGAGCGAACAGCGCCCAGAAGGTGGTCATTGCCCAATGAAAGAATTTGCTTTGCTCGTAATGCCGGATAAACCAAACAGAGACCAGGCCGGCGAAGACGAGGAGCGACCCGAATTCCTGGATAAGATGTACTGCGTTCAAGTCGTCGTGGGCCGCCCTCATGACAATACTCCTCACGGCGCCCGGTAAGAGGCCGGTGTGTAGCAGCAAGACGGTTGCTCCAACGATGAGAAATACCGCGGCGAAGAACCCGTATAAGAATTTGGCAATCGGTTTGATGTTCACGGTTGCTTTGTCTTCTCCCTTCTCTGGTCCATCGGAATGTTCCTCGAAGGCCAATCGTGCTTCTGAGATTCTCAGCCTGAACAATACCTTAATTGCCTTCACGCGCGAGATGAGCGCCGGCATTCGGCATCACCGAGTAGCGTCCCGGCGAATGAAAGGCGGCTCTACTTCATCAGAGGTGAGCCTTCCGTAGACACGCGGTCTGCGGTAAGCGTTGCCCCACACTTCTCGCTTACGATAGGCACGGATGCTGTCGATATCGAACCCTGCGAGGCAAACGTCTTCGCATTCTCCCGCTTCAATGATCAGCGTATCGCGCGCTTCATCTTCCGCGGGGTAAGCCACTCCATCATAGGCCGCGGAATGCCCGTTGTTCTGCGGAGCAGCATAGTTAGTCATAGCAACGCCGACCATGTTCTCAAAGGCGCGGGTCTTGAACTGACTCAACCGGTGGTCCTCCAGAGTGCAGGCGTTTGGCGTCAAGATCAGCTCCGCGCCTTCTAGCATCAGAATCCGCGCGCTTTCAGGAAACTCCCGGTCAAAGCAGATCATGAACCCGATCTTCACCGGACCCTGCTCGGTATCGAGCTCACACACCGGAAAACCATCGCCGGGTGTTAGCGCAGCCTCTGTATCGAATTCGCAGGTATGTACCTTTGCGTAGGTCAGCACGATCTCGCCGTGACGGTCAATCAGAGACACGGAATTGCGCGGCGCCCCGTTCCACTTCTCGAGGTACGTCAGCGCAATGGCCATGTTCAGCTCTCTGGCGAGATTTCGAAAGTGGATAATGAATGGATCGTCACGGCCAATGGCCAGCGCTTGCCAGCGTTCGTCTTCGCCCTCTTTCTTCGGATCGTAGAAAGCCATGCCGACGCTCCACAGTTCCGGGAAGAGCGCGATATCGGCTCCGATGGCGCGAGCCCGCCGACAGAAGACGTCTCCTTTGGCGAGGTTCGCGTTCTTGTCATCGCCGCAACCCGTCATCTGTAACAACGCAACTTTGATACGAGTCTTCATTGTTTGTTTCCCATGCGCGACTCAATAGCCCGAATGTTACGAGCAGGCTCCTATGCAAGCAAGTGGGTATGACTCGGCACAGGCTGAGTCAACCCACGGCGTGCTGCACTTCAGATTGCGGCTTGTGATAAGCTACGCGTGAGTTGGACGAATAGATATCCAACCAATACGCTGAACGAGGACGAGGACGGCGACTGGTGGATCTCGAAGTAATCCGCGAGCGAATACGCGCCGGGAACTACTTGATCAAGCCCCACGCGGTGCAGCACGCCTTGAAGGAAGGTTTCGATCGTGAGCACATGGTTGAGGCCATCCTCAGAGGAATGATCATCGAAGAGTACGCAGACCAGCAGCGGGTGTTAATCTGTGGCAGAACGAGCCTGTCAGAGAAGGTGTCGATCTATTTGCACGTCGTTGTTGAATACGCCGACCCGGTTTTCGCTGAGATGGTAACCGCATACGTCCCAGATGAACTTCAGTGGGAAAGCCCGCCCTTCAAGAGGCGGAAGCAATAGGTACGCAGCTATGACATCTCAAACCAGTCCTACATGCGCTGAGCATCACACGTCGAAAGAGTGGCGCCCAACCACTTTTGAGTATCAAGAAGAAGGTATCTCGGTTCGCGTGCCGAACGTTTACGCCTGGGTCTGCCCAGAAGACGGCGAGGCCTCGTTCACACCTGAGACAACTGACGAGATCATAACCACTGTCCGCGAACTCTTGGAGCCCGCGAAGCGAGCCAGAAGCCGCCGCTCTGTGCTGACTGAGTACATAGTCTCAGTCGAACGGTGATGCCTAACAGGATTCGACCGTACTAGCAGGGTTCGAAGGTAATTCTGCTGTCGCGTGGAGACGCTTGGCGATCAAACCGTAAACGCTCGCGTTGAACACCAGCCCAACGTGCGTGCCCGATACTTCAAAGTTTGTAGCCGGGTCATCGGTTACGCAGACTCGCCAGTCGACGACACCATCACTCTGAGTGAAGACCGCGGGGATTGAGGGATCGATGCCGGCAAGCCGCTTTTCACCGCGGTCACCGCGTCGCACTCGCAGTAGCCCGTGTAGCAATCTGGTTGGAGGTTGCCGTTCTGACGACGTATGCGCTCGCGAACGCGTTCACCTGCCGCGAGCACCAATGGATGGGAACTTATGCCGCGAAAGGGTGAGCCTAACGTGATGACCGAAGCTACGCGATCAGGCCGCTGCGCAGTTGCGGATCGCGCTATCACTCCGCCAAGACTGTGGCCAATCAAGTGGACCTTGCCGCCCGTTTCGGCTTGAGCTTTGGTGATTGTTTCCGATAGGCGATCGACGAGCGTGTTGATACACTCGGCATTCCAACCGATGCGCGACATATAAGGCCGATAGCCGATGCGCCGCAGCCAATAGTAAATCTCCTGCAGGTACATGTCGGTTCCCAGGAATCCGGGGATGACAATGACCGCCGAGCCGTCGCCGCGCGGAACGCCGATGCCGTAGTAGACCGGTGATGATCGCAACGCTAGCCAATCGAGTCCGACGAAGGCTTCGCGCCAAAGAGGACGCTGAGAGATTTGCTGTTCCTTTTGAAAACCGCCGGGTGAGGTTGATGCGGACACTAACACGCTCCTATCGAGGGCACCGTGTGCATTTCGTTCCTGCTGGCTACTGCCGTTTGCCTCGTCGCGCCTTCATGACTTTGGGCTTGATCTCTTCCACTCCCGCGGCCGCGCGCAGTTCGATGAACGACTCATCCAGCGCTTCCTTGAGCTTCTCGACATCAGGCATCGCCTGCGTATCCGACGTCAGCCCGAAGTACAGATTCTGGTCGTAGCTCATAATAGCGCAGCCACACCCGATCGCATAGCCGACCGGAACATAAGGGTAATAAGCGATCATTCGCTTGCCCATCGCGTAAAGCGGAACTTGCGGACCCGGCACGTTAGTCGAAACCATGTTGAACGCCGGGATCGGCATAGTGCCGATCGCTCCCGCAAAGGCAAGCACCGGCGCGGGCAGGATTCCCATCAACGCGGAAAACAGGTTCAAGCCTTCGGCTACGCGGCCGCTCTTCATCGACACTGTCTTGCGATTGATGTATTGGAAGCGCTCGACCGGATTCGGCATATCGAGAGGAATCTCAACCGGCAACATAGAGACCAGGTTGCCGAGTGCGCCACGCTGGTCTTGCTGCCGCAAGCTGACTGGCACCATGACTCGGAGCTGACGGCCTGCCGTCTGCTGCCCGTGAAGCTCAACATAACGTGACACCGCGCCTGACAACGCCGTAAGCACCACATCGTTGACTGTCCCTCCAAGAGCGGCGCGGATCGCGCGAGCTTCGGCGAAGGAAAAGGTGCTCCATACGAGCTTGCGCTGCCCCGAGCAGGGCCGGTTGAACGGTAACAGCGAAACCGGCGACGCAAGCCGCGGGATGGTCGCGCTCGTTTCGCGCATCGACTGACGGGTCTGTTCGTCGGTGAGAGCTTGCGTCAGATTCATCAAGCCGGTTTGAAACTCCGTCCACCGGTTCATGCCTTCCTGCATGCTCCCGAGCAGCGTGTCAAAGAAGCGCCGTGTGGCGTCGGGGCGTGGCGGCTGCGGCGGGCGCTCGGGCGGAGGAAAGACCTTGGGCACCTCGGAAGACGGCAACCGGCGTCTCTACAATACCGAGACGAGCGGGTACCTAAACTATCAGGAGCTGATCAAGCTAATCCGCGACGGCCACGATGTTCAGGTCATCGACTCCCGTACCAAGGCTGATGTGACCAAGGCCGTGCTCATGCAAGTCATCCTCGAGGAGGAGAAGAACCAGAGCGTCCTTCCCGTTTCGTTCTTGTTTCAAGTGATTCGCTCGCGGGAGTCGGCGGTTCAGGACTTCCTGAAGAACTACTTGTCGAGCAGCTTCGAGGCATACTTGAAGACCAAGGATGAGTTTGACCGGCGCTTTAAAGGGTTCTTGCAAATGGGTTCGACGGCACCTGAGCTCTGGGAGAAGCTGGTCCCCGGGGCCGACGCGGTAAAGGAGTTCTGGGGTCTCGGCAAGAAGGAAGAAGAAAAGAAGTAGCAGGTCCTCCAAGCCGTGGGTCTCACCCAGCGCTGCCGCCAGCAGACTGCTGCAGAACCAAGTCAAATCCAAGCGCGAACCATAAAGACCTACTGGCTCTTATCAGGCGCGATGTAGTTCGTCGAAATCAACTCGAGGTAATTCTGATATCGACCGGCGTCGAAGTCTGCCAGAAAAACAACCATCCTCTGCAACAGTGACGTAGAGCGCTGTCCCGCCATTCGGGCAGGGTGATAGTACCTCTGATAGACCCAGCGGATGAAGAGACTCTTCTCGGTGATCGGAAGCTTTCGCACGTTGCCGGCGAAAGCGACGAATAAGCCGTCGTCGAACAAGTACTGCTCGACGTTCGAAGTGTAGAACGCAGTCACAGTCAGCCCGCTCTTGCGTAGATAATCGCCGATGGCCGGAAGCGCTTTTTTGCCGCCGAAATCACCGACGACCGGGATGATAAGGTTCTTCAAGTGAAGGCCGCGAACGAAGTCGTAGTCGTCGCGGCTTGCGAGAAAGTTGCCCGGCTTGCCGTGCTGGTCAGGCTGAAGGATGACCTCGCCCAACGTCGGGAACTCGCCGTCCGACCACCCGTTGAGCCGAAACGCTGTGTCCAGTCCCTCGTCGCGAAAGCTCTTGTAGACGTAATCCAGACTCGCTTGGTCACGCGGAGCAAGCGGGACCTGAAACTCCTCCTGTATCGCTTTTCGGATCGCAGCCAGGTTCTGCGCGTATGTCTGATCATCCTTCGGCGTCTTGCTGAAATAAGCCAGCAGCTCATTTATCGAACTGTCCGGAGCGGGAGCGTCCTTCGTCAGAGGCTTGCTTAACAATCGTGAAAGGAACTGAAGCCGATTTGGTGACAGATGAAAGATCGCCTTGTACATCAGGTGCTGAATCATCGCCTGACGGCGGATGTCCACGATGAACGCGATCTGCGGTCGCAGTTTGGCAATGTAGGTGAAGTTCTGCTCCGGCCCAACGCCGATATAAGCGCCGCCTGTTGCGCCGAGCTGTCGAAGCTTGTCTACAACGGTAAGATAAGGTGTCTCGTTGGAGATGAGATTGTCCGAGAAAAAGTAACCGCCCTCTTCGGACACGTCACGTATCAACCGCGAAAACTCGGCCGCCGATAGGCTCTCAGGCGGCTTCTGCTGAGGCTGATTGGACTGGGTTGCGCGCGGTGGCGCGAACAAGACGAGGCCGAGAAGCACCACCGGAAGCAGTCGCCACCATTTGCCGCCAACTGTCGGCTCTCGTTCGCCTGCTGTCATGACCGATCGTCTAAGAGGCCTGTGGGATTGGAAGTACTTCCTTCAACTGGGCGCGCAAGTCTCTGAACTCGACGCGGAGGCTCAGCATTTCGGCCTTGGTGGAGTGAGCCACGCTGGCGACCCGATCGATTTCGTTGTCGATGCCGTCCAAGCGTTCGTCTAGTTTGTCAAAGCGTGCAACTACTTGCTTTTCAAACTGTTCGAAGTGGCTCTCGACGTTATCGAAGCGGCTCTCGAATCTCGCTTCGAAAGCGATGATCCTTTCAAGGACTGTCTCGATCGTGGGTTTGGTTGTCATTTCATCAGCCATGGGCTATTCCTCCTACTAAATTACCCAGGACTTACAAGAACTAATACGCCTTTGATGATTCACAGTCAACGGTGAAACCTCGATTCAGTCGTGATGGCCGATCGCTTAAGGAACCGCACCGAATGTTTCAGTCCACAAGCTACTCAGATCAAAACAAGAAGATCTCTCTCGCATTCACATCTCAATTACGGCGTCTGGACTCATGATGAAAAAACCGGCTCGCGCCGTTCACGATAAGCCTGCATTGCCTCCTGATGATCCGCGGACGCCAGGGCGATTCGTTGTCGGCGCAGGTACTCTTCAAAGAATTGACCGTGCGGCACGTCGAACGGCATGTTGAGTAAGATCTTTGACTGACGTGTTCCCTCCGAACAGACCCGCGAGTACTTCTCGACGAGAGCCTTCACCTCCTGCTCGAACGCATCCGTCTTAACGACGTGATCTATCATTCCAATTTCATAGGCGCGGCGGCCGTCTATGTTCTCGCCCGACAACACCATCCACTTCGCTCGCCCGAGTCCGATGTACCGGGGCAACCTGAAAGTGCCAAGCCCCGGGATGATACCTTCCTTAATGGCCGGCAGTCCGAACTGACAGTCCTCAGTTCCGATGCGAATGTCGCAAGCGAGCGCCAACTGCAGCCCTCCGCCCAAGGCGTAGCCGCGCATCGCACAAATCAGTACCTTCTCGGCCTGCTCCAATATCCGCAGCGCCCTATCCCAGTTCTCGTAGTACTGGTGAGGGGTCTCTCCGGCCTGCAGTTCCTTCAGGTCTATGCCCGTGCAAAAGGCGCGGCCCGCGCCGCTGATGAGCACGAGACGTACATCCGGGTCGTCGCGAATCAACTCGGCGGCTCGATTCATGTCCAGCGAGCCCTGGTAGTTCATTGCGTTGAGTAACTCCGGACGGTTCAGAGTCAAGTACCCGATTCGTCCGTCCTTCTCGAAGTACATGGTTTCGAGTTTCATCGGTACCTCTTTTCTTTTGACGCGAGATTCATTTGGTGGAGCGCGCGCTAAAGCTTTCGCCTGTCAACCACACGCACCGCCTTACCCTCGCTTCTTTCGATCTCCCGGGGGCCAACCAGCTTCACGTTGCAGGTGATTCCAAGCGCGCTCTGCACCTCGAAGCTCAATCGTTTTTCAAGCTGCATCAAATGGTCTCGATTTCCGTAGACCTCGGCTTGCGTCTCCACCAGCACATCGAGTTCGTCCATGTAGTCTGAGCTTCGATCGACGACGATCTGATAGTGAGGCTCGACCTCACTCACTTGCAAAATGACGGTCTCGATCTGAGACGGAAACACATTCACACCGCGGACAATGATCATGTCGTCGGTTCGCCCAACCACCCGCTCCATCCGGACGCTCGTGCGCCCGCAGTCACACTTCTCATACGAGAGTCGGGTACGATCTCGCGTCCGATAGCGTAAGAGAGGAAGCGCTTCTTTCGTTACGCACGTCAAAACAAGCTCGCCCATCTCACCGTCCGGCAATCGTTCGTCTGTGACTGGGTCGATGATCTCGGCAATGAAGTGATCCTCGAAAATGTGCATCCCCCGCTTCGCGGTGCACTCGACGGAAACACCGGGTCCGATCACTTCTGACAGGCCGTAGACGTTGAGAGCTACAATGCCCAGCCGCGACTCGATCTCCTCTCGCATACGCTCGGACCACGGCTCAGCGCCGAAGAGTCCTACTCTCAGAGGAAGCGATTTGAGATCGATGCCATCTTCTTCCGCCACCTCGGCCACCATGAGAGAGTAGGATGGCGTGCAGCACAGAACGGTGCTGCCGAAGTCGCGCATGACCATGAGCTGCCGCTTTGTGTTCCCGCCCGAAACTGGAATGACCGCGGCGCCGATTCTTTCAGCTCCATAGTGAAACCCCAGACCGCCGGTGAACAACCCGTAGCCATAAGCGTTGTGAACGACATCATCCGAGGTAACGCCCGCCGCCGCGTAGCTGCGCGCCATTAAGTCAGACCAGAGATCGATGTCGTTGCGCGTATAGGCCACCACCGTCGGCTTGCCCGTTGTTCCACTCGACGCGTGAATGCGAATGACTTCTTTCATTGGAACCGCGAGCAGTCCGAACGGGTAATGGTCACGCAGATCGCTCTTTGTGGTGAACGGCATTCTAGCCAGATCATCGAGAGAACGGATGCCGTCGCAATTAACTCCAGCTTCACTCAGCTTGTCCCGATAGAAAGGCACAGTCTTCGAGATTCTTTCGACGCCGGAACGCAGACGCTTCAACTGAAGGCTCTCGATTTCGTTGCGTCCGATTATCTCGACTTCGTCACGGATGTAGGAGGTTGCGATCGGTTTTGACATCGAACTGGTTCTTCTACAAGGGTCTGATCCAAATATTGCGGTAGCGCACCGGATCACTATGGTCCTGCAGCCTTACTGAAGCCTTCGGACCGTGTGCGATGTAGAGCGCCGGTTGGTCGTGCCAGGTGTTGCCGTAGATCTCCACGTTATTCTGAATCAGCACTCCGTTGTGCAGCACCGTTATGCGAGCGCGCTCGATCACCTTTCCCTGTTCGTCGAACTTCGGCGCCTTGAAGATGATGTCGTAGCTCTGCCATTCGCCGGGCTTGCGCGAGGCGTTAACCAGCGGCGCGTGCTGCTTATATATCGCTCCGGCCTGACCGTGGTAATAGGTCTTGTTGTTGAATGAATCAAGCACCTGCACCTCATATCGTTCCATGAGGTACACACCGCTGTTGCCGCGCTCCTGTCCTTCGCCTTTGACGTCAGATGGCGAGGCCCATTCGATGTGCAACTGACAGTCGCCGAACTCGTCCTTGGTGGCAATGTCACCGGTCTTCGAAGCTATCTCGACGTAACCGTCCTTCACCTTCCATTTTGCTTCGCCGCCATCGTTCACGCTGCGCCACCTCGACAGGTCCTTGCCGTCGAATAGCACGATCGCGTCCGACGGCGGATCGCTGTTGGTCTTGCCAGGGGCGACGACTGGCGGCTCTTTCTTCGGCGGTGGAAACGGCTGCGGTTCCTGCGCCTGACTTCCAACGCCAACGCAGGACGCAACCAGCGACAGAATTGAAAGACCAGCAAGTATTCTGAGGTTCATAGCACTTTTCACTCTGGTTTCTTCTCCTTTGATGGATTTCTGTTGTACTCGCGCGACTGTCCCTTTGGGATGCTTATCCATTGCCAGCTCCCGCCGTTCACTATGCGCGCCAGCAGGACAATCTGGCCAACGTGATATGAAACATGAGCGAGTGATCGGCATAGCGCTTCGTGGACCATCCAGGTCTGGCCCCTAATGTAGACGTGCCTTTGGAGGTGCTCATCGGTCAATTTTGAGAGCTCAGATTCCAGCACTTCCCAACCTCCCGCCCACATTTGCTCAACGTCTCTTCTGTCGTACTTCGTCTCTTCGAATTCTGAGTCCCTATCCCTCCACGGTTTCTCCCCGTCACTGGTCAGAAAATCGGTGAATCGGGAGATCAGATTGCCGCTGATGTGCCGCACGATCATCGCGATCGAGTTATTGTCAGCGCTAAGTACTTCGTTGAGGGCCTCGTCGGAAACCTGTTGTATCGCTTTCTCGCCGATGCTCCGGTATCGCACGTATTCATCTACAAGGTCTTTGATCAATCTGTTCCCCCTCGGTAGCGACGAATTCATTCGTTCATCGGTGCCGTCTCGTATCGTCGGCGGCCTGTACTGGCCAAGGCCCACCAATATAGCCGCTAACAGCTTCTGAATCCATAACGAAGTTGCACGCGCGCCTCGGCCATTTGCTTGACTGCCGCGCGAAGCAGTTGCTAGTTTGTCTCGTTCTGTTGCGCTGTTCAATCTTGACAGTGGACGGCTCGAGGAGTGAAGCGATGCGTTGGTCCAACTTGTTCATCCCAACTCTGCGCGAAGACCCGGCTGACGCCGAAGTCACCAGCCATAGGCTACTGGTTCGCGCCGGATACATACGCCAGCTTACCGCAGGCGTCTACTCGCTGCTCCCGCTCGCCCAGCGAGTGCGCTTGAAGGTCATCCAGATCATCCGCGAAGAGATGAACCGCATAGGCGGGCAGGAGTTTCTGCTGCCGGCTATTCATCCCGCGGAAGTCTGGAAAGAGTCGGGACGCTGGGAAGTTATGGGCGACAACATGTTCCGGCTGCGAGACCGTAAGGGCGCGGATATGGCGCTGGGCATGACTCACGAAGAGGTTTTCACCACGATCGCGCGCAACACCTTGAACTCATACCGGCAGCTTCCACAGGTCTGGTATCAGATTCAGACCAAGTTCCGCGACGAGGCGCGTCCGAAATCAGGCTTGCTACGAGTGCGCGAGTTCACAATGAAGGACGCTTACTCGTTCGATGTTGATTGGGCTGGACTGGACAAGTCTTTTCAAGATCAATACGACGCCTACTGCCGAATCTTCACACGCTGCGGGCTGAAGTACACATCGGTGGAAGCAAGCTCCGGCGCGATGGGCGGGAGCAAGTCCACCGAGTTCATGGTTCGAACCAATGCCGGCGAGGACAACATCGTGGTGTGTGAAAACTGCGGCTACGCCGCGAATGTCGAGAAGGCTACGTCAAAGCTCGAGCCCGTGGATGACGAAGGCGGACCCGCCGCCGCCGAGGAGTTTCCGACGCCAGGGGTTCGCACCATCGAAGATCTTACGACTTTTCCCGGGGGTGCTTCGGCGGAGCGGCAGATCAAAACGCTTGTCTTCGTTCTCGACGATCAGATCGCGCTCGTCTTGATGCGCGGGGATCACGAGCTCAATGAGACCAAGCTCATGGACGCGAGCGGCGCCATAAACGTCAGACCCGCGCAGCCCGAGGAGATTCGCGAAGCGCTCGGAGCTTCAGCCGGTTCGCTGGGCGCGGTAGGAGTGACGCCAGCTTCTCATCCGAAGATTTTTCGCGTGATCGCCGACGACGCTTTGCAGGGCAGACAAAACATGACCACCGGCGCAAACAAAGACGACCACCACTTGCGCGGAGTGTCGATCGATCGCGACATCAGAGTTGATAAATGGGCAAGCCTTCGCGTAGTCAAAGCCGGCGAGACCTGTCCGAACTGCGATGGCACGCTCGACGTGTTCAAAGCGGTCGAGGTCGGGCACATCTTCAAGCTCGGAACAAAATACTCCGAGAGCATGGGCGCGCGAGTTCTGCTTGCGGATGGAACTGACGTGCCGATCATCATGGGCAGCTACGGAATAGGTGTCGAGCGCGTACTGACTGCGGCCGTCGAGTTGTACAACGATGAAGCAGGCATAAGCTGGCCCGCATCGATCGCGCCGTTCCACGTAGTCGTGACTCCGGTCAACATCAAGGATCAGGCGATTCTGGACGCGGCCGAACGCGTCTACGATGGGCTGCACAAAGCGGGCATCGAGGTGTTGATCGACGATCGCGATGAGCGCGCCGGTGTGAAGTTCAACGATTCAGACTTGATCGGAGTGCCTTTTCGAATCACGGTCGGCAAGAAAATCAAGGAAGGCAAGGTAGAGTTGTTCACTCGCGCAACACGCCAGTCGGAGGATGTTTCGATCGACTCCGTCGTTCAGACCGTTCGCGACAAAGTCGAATCGGCAATCGCGCGAGTGGACGCAGCCACCGAGTCGCCGTCGGCTCAATGAAGGGAGCCTGGATTCGAGATCAATCCGTTCCGGCGGGCTAAAGAAAGCGCTACGAGTGTTTAATAGAAAAATGAGGCGAGGCATGGATCATCCGAGACGAGGCGCTTTGTTGATTGGGTTCGCTTTGATTCTAACGCTGGCGGTGCAGAAGTCCGCCGGGTCGCAAAGCGCTGGCACACGAAGCCCGGCATTCGCCGCGGTGCGTTCCTTCTACGCATTCCACCTGGCTCACAACAAGGACTTCACCGTTCGCAACGTTCAGCAGCGGAAGCGATGGCTCACGCTCGAGTTATATAAGTTGTTACTCAACGAACTAAAGCGCCAGGCTGAAGAGAGCAAAGCCCATCCCGACGACGCCCCCTATTTCGAAGGCGATCCGTTGACCGATTCGCAGGAATATCCCGATTCGTTTCGCGTGGGAAAAACCGATGTCAGCGGAGATCAGGCGAAGGTTACTGTAACGCTTATGTGGAGTGCGCGAACGAGCCGCGGCCGCGACAAGCGAGAGATCGTCGTCGAAGTAACGAAGAGCGGTCAAGCATGGTTGATCAACGACGTCATCAACAACAAAGGATCCAGCCTGCGTGATGAGCTGAAAAAGCAACACTAATCGCCCTGGGAGCAGCCAATTGGCATTTGGAGCAAGCAAATGAAAAGAATGATTCTAGTCTTAGCGCTCGTCTTGTGCGGGCTCAACGGGGCCGCGGCCGGAAGCGACTTCGACCGACTGAAGGCGCTAGTGGGCGAATGGGAGAGCACAAGTCCGGAAGGAAAATCGCGAATTACTTTCGCGTTGATTTCCAACGGGACCGCCTTGATGGAAACGATGGTCAACGAGAACATGATGACCATCTATCATCGGGACGGTAACGCCATTTTGATGACTCACTATTGCTCGGCGGGCAATCAACCCAGGATGCGAGCCCAGGGTTCGAGAGGCGACAGTATTGTCTTTCAGTATGTCGATGCGGCCAATCTAAATGGTAGCGCGGACGGTCATATGCGCCGGCTGGTGATTAAGTTCAAAGACACAGATCACGTGACCGAAGAGTGGACCTGGAAACAAGCTGGAAAGGAAACGGTGTCCGTGTTTCACCTGCAGCGTGTGAGGTAGTCGCGTTTGGCTGACGCTCGATTATGCGCAGTTAAGAATCGCGGCGCGCGGATTCACGCCTGTGTCACGCGCCGATCAGATATGCCGCTTCTCCGGTTTTGGGTTGGCCTTAGACACTTCATCCGCACGGTTCAGGAGCTACCGGGCCACGGCGGCGTCAACACCAACATGATTTTATTACGCAGTGTTCAACAAGGGCGGGTTAGGAGCAGTCCAGCGGATAAGCTCTGAACGCGGAGCTCGGACTATCCCAGTCGGATTATACAGAAGGAACAGTGTTGCTAACGCCTCTGAGAGGTGACATTAGCTCACGAAGGGCAACCGATTCAACGATCAGACAATAATCGGTCAAAATCGTCCAAGCTGACATTGGCTTGTGCAGAAGGAATCTTCTGGATAAAAGGGATATACAGTTTTCTGTCGAATTTCATGTTGGGCGGCTTGGCACGGTGTAGCAAGTGTCCAAGCAAACTGGCCGCGGACGAAACTTGGAGGGTCAACTCTAATGGGCAGAATCAGATCATGGTTCCTACCTACGCACCGAGGAACTGACGACGACATACATAGCTACGGTTCGCTGCCCTTCTTACTTGGTCTAGTCGGCTTAGGGTTCGTTGGCATCTTTGTTTATGCGATACAGTTTGGCGCGAGCGCCTCATTGATAGCCAGCGTGGGTTCAATGGTAGCGGGAGCCTCTTTAATCGTCGGCGGTCTTCTTGGCTTCCTCTTTGGCATACCTCGCAGCTTGGCATCTGATCATCCACAGTCTATCGATGAGGTTGAAAATGAGAACGACGCTGGCGGAAGAGGGACAGACTTTCGAGCCAATACGAACCTGGAACAGATCTCGGACTGGCTAACCAAAATCCTCGTTGGAGTCGGTCTCGCAAAGATTTCAGGGATTTCGGAAGGGTTAAATGGGGCCGCCAACACTATACAAGAAGGCCTTGGTAGCCCTCCACAGAATCATGTTCTGGCCCTTGCGATTCTCGTCTACTTTCCAGTGTGTGGGTTTCTGATTGGTTATCTGTGGACGCGCCTATTTCTAGCACCAGCGCTCACAAGGTCAGAAGCTGCCAGGATCAGAGAAAAAGAGCGAAAGAAGGCGGAAGAAAATGCCATCCATAGCCTTTCGGAAACAAGTCCCGAAGCTCCGGTAGCCAAGGGCAGGGCTGAAAAACAACAATTTGGACTTTGGGTAGATGATAATCCGTCCAACAATGCATACCTCAAACAGTCATTTGAGAAGCTGCTAGGTATTGAGTTTGATCTGAGCTTATCAACGGATGACGCATTAGCAAAAGCAAAGACGAAAAAGTATGCCGCGATTATTTCGGATATGGGGCGTCCCCCAGACCGTCAGGCGGGCTATACGCTTTTGCGCAAGCTCAAAGAGTCCAATGGTTTGAATAGTCCTACGCCATTTATTATCTATGCATCGGGTGCAAGCATCCCGGCAAATCATGATGCTGCTATAATCAATGACGCTTTCGGCAGTACTAGTAGTCCGCAAGAGCTTCTTCAACTGGTGCGAACCGCGTTGGGGACTGCTCACGATAAAGAGCCGCCCAACAAGTCATTGGAGCCGACCGCGAGTTAGCGTGCCTCTCATCGTTAACTTGGATGGTCGCAGCGTTGCGTGCGCGGCGGCTCAATTCCGGCGTTAGAGCCGTTGGAATGCAGACGTGAATCAGGATGAGATGATTGAGAAGATATTCAAGCATGCGTCCGCATCGGAAGCCGGTGATTACTATCAAGTCTCTTTTGACGATGACGATGACCCCGAGAGCATCGACGGACCATACCTCCTGATTCAGCGTCAGTTTGAATTCCCCGATGATGACTCATACTATTTGGAGAGCGACGACACCAGGCTTTGCGGCCACGTCAAGGTGAGAGCGGCCACGCTGAGCAACGAGTTCCTATCTATCGACTTGCTGGCCGATAAATGGACCACGCTCAGAATTCGATATGGCATTAGCCAGGGTGATTTCGAAGCGTTCGAACGAATCGTTACAATCATGTTCGAAGACAAGGTGTTCCGCCACGATTAACCGACTCGGAAGTTGGGCGGTTCCACCCAGCGAGATGGGAGAGTACGCTGTGAATCCGCGGATGGTTTAACCTATCGTTATGTGTGTTGTCCTCCAACTGCCGGCTTGAGCGGTGCTGGCTTTCCCGATAACATCCGTGAATGGAGTATCAGATCTCGCTCACGGAGAGCGCGAAGAAAGATATTGCTTACTTCGAAGCGAACGAGCAGCGCCTCATCGTGACGGGGATCATTTCTCATTTGAAGACGGACGCCGAAACGGAGACTAGAAAGAAAGAAGCAGATTCGCCCCAATCCAATCGCTCCTTGGGAGCTGAGACTCGATAGGTTCCGAGTTTTCTATTCGGTTGAAGAAGGCCACAATTTGAAATTGTTGCCGTGGGACACAAGGAACACAATGACCTCTTTATTCGAGGAAAGAAGGTGCAGCTATGAAGACGGTTAACCTGAAGACGGAATCTCCCTCGGTGGGTGAGTTACTGGCAATGGCTCGGGAAAAGTCCGTGCTCCTCGTCTCAAAAGATGGCGCAACCTTCGTACTTGAAGAGGCAGACGAGTTTGACCGGGAGGTGGCGGAACTCGGTGGCAGTGAGAAGTTCATGAAGTTCCTGAGGAAGAGATCCAAAGAAAAAGCGGCAACCTCGATCGAGCAATTCGCTAAGGAGCTGATTCCTGGGCCGCATAACACCACGTTGCAGCCGCCGAGCCGCGCGCGACGTAAATCCAAGTCCCAAAGAAACCCCCGCGCGGCTCGCGGCTGAACGTGAGGCCGTTAGCCGGACGCGATCAACGCCGAGCGAGCGCCTAGTCAGACTTGTTGGAGGGGATGCGCCGCTGAAGCCGATCGAGTACCACGCCACGAATGCGTGTGAGCGCATCGGTGAATGGCCGTCGCGGGTGAGTCGCATGACGTTCGGCAGCTTGCGCTGATCGCAACCCAAGAGTGTAGAATGCACCTATGGAACGAGACCTTAAGGAAGAAGCAAAGCGCCTGATCGATAGCCTTCCGTCTCTTTCGTCGTGGGAGCAGTTGATGTACGAGATCTATGTGCGTGAGGCGATTGAGATGGGGCTCGCTGACAGTAACGAGGGCCGAAAGACGCCCGTCGAGGACGTTCGAGCGGAGTTTGGCTTGCCATAATGAAGGTGAACTGGACCGCCGCGGCACGCGCTCAATTGCGCGATATCCGAGGGTTTGTCGCCCGCTCTTCTCCTCAGTATGCGACCAAGATGGTTGATCGGCTCACGCTGCGGTCTCAGCAGATCGCCAGCTTCCCACGCTCAGGACGCATCGTACCAGAGGCGAACGATGTCAATATCCGCGAGGTACTCGAGGGGCCGTATCGTCTCATCTACCACATCCTCGAAGACGAGATCGATATCATTGCTGTTGTGCATGGCGCGCGGCAGTGGCCGGAAGAACCATAGTACACTCATCGAACTTGCCTCTTGAACGAGCTTCAAATCCTGCAATCGCATAGGGCCGTAACCTTTCCGTGTCTCGGCAGTTTAAACAGTAAGAAGCGACGCGCGCTGGAGAGGATGGATTGAAGGTTCAAGGAACAGACACGGCGGAGCGGCTTGCGATCGAGGCCGCCCAGAAGGACCCTGCCCGGTTCGCCGAGCTTTACGAGAATAACTTTGAACGCGTGTATGCGTACATCGCGCGGCGCGTCCGCGACCGCCATGAAGCCGAGGACTTGACCTCCGAAGTTTTTCATCAGGCGCTGGCTAATCTTCCGCGCTTTGAATGGCGCGGTGTGCCTTTCGCCGCGTGGCTCTTCAAGATCGCTGCGAATTCGATTATCGATCGCTCGAAACGCGTGGCCAAAGAGAGCGAAGTCCCCATGACCCTCGATCTTCCCGCGGACGTCAGCTCTCAGCAAATTGAAGATGAAGTAGAACAGCGCGCACGGCTCTTCAAACTGGTCGATCGGCTTCCGTCAGATCAGCGACGCGTGATCGGAATGCGCTTCGCCGAAGAAAAGAGTATTCGCGAAGTCGCCCAAGAGCTTGGGCGCACGGAAGGCGCCGTGAAGCAGCTTCAATTCCGCGCGCTGCAAAACCTGCGGACCTGGGAGCGCAGCCGTCCCGGCCGCCTGCCAGGTAAGCAGACAGGTAACACGAATGGCTAACGCGACCTTGATAGAACAACTCGATGAAGCGCTGGAGGCGATCCTCGCCAACCCCGGTGCGCCGCTTCCGCCTGTGAACGCGAGTGTCGATGCGCTGCTTCGCGTTGCTGCCGAGTTGCGCGATCTTCCTCGCGCGGACTTCAAAGCTCGTCTTAAGGCTGATCTCGAAAGGAGAGCATCTATGCGAACGACCGCAGTCAAACCGATCCGTGAGGGTTTCCATACGATCACTCCATATCTCATCGTCAAGGAGGCGGCTGAACTGATCGATTTCGTGAAGCAGGCATTCGGCGCCGGCGAACTCTATCGAGGTACGGGAACAGCCGGCGGGATCCACGCCGAGGTGAAGATCGGAGACTCGATTGTCATGATGGGAGGCGGCCCGGCTTTGGGTCGAGCTTCGAGCCCGACTGGAATTCACCTCTACGTCGAGGATGCCGACGCTGTTTATGAGCGCGCGTTGCAAGCGGGCGGTACATCTATGTACGGACCAGTGGATCAGGTCTATGGAGACCGCGAAGCCGGCGTTAAGGACCTGTCGGGCAATCATTGGTACATTGCCACGCACAAAGGAGCCGGGCACATCCCCGAAGGCCTTCGCACAGTGACGCCCTTTTTGCATCCACGCGGCGCAGATCGGATGATTGACTTCCTAAAAGAGGCCTTTGGCGCGGAAGAGGAATCTCGAGCGCAGTCGCCGGACGGTGTCATTCATCACGCGACGGTCAGGATCGGCGACTCAATGATTGAGATGGGTGAAGCCCACGGCGAATGGCAACCGATGGCCACGACGTTTTTCATGTACGTGGACGATGTAGACAGCGTGTACCAGCGCGCGGTTGCGGCGGGCGGTGTTTCGCAAAGCGAGCCGGCCGATCAGCCTTATGGAGACCGCGTAGCGGGCGTATCGGATCCGTTCGACAACGTCTGGTATATTGCCACTCACATAAGGGACGCACCGGCGTAGTCCGTAGTCCGTAGTCCGTAGTCAAACGGAACGCAGTTCTCATTTTGAGCGAACCAACTGGCGACTGACCACGGAACCACGGACTACGGACTACGGACTACGGACTACGGACTTGAGAGACCATATCAACGAAAGAGGAGAGATTCATGACAACCAAAGTCAATCACATTCCGGCAGGCTACCACACCGCGACGCCTTACTTGATAGCGAAGGACGCGGCGGCTGCCATTGAGTTTTACAAGAAAGCCTTCGGCGCGACGGAACTCGAGCGCATTACCGACGAGAGCGGAGCGGTAAGGCACGGCGAGTTCAAGATCGGCGATTCACCATTCATGATCACCGACGAGCACCCGGATTACCCGGCCTGGCAAAGCCCGCTGTCTCGCGGGGGCTCGCCCGTGCACATCTATCTCTACGTCGAGGACGTCGATGCCGCGTTCAAACAGGCGATCTCTTGTGGGGCGGCGGAACTGCTTCCGGTGCAGGACCAGTTCTACGGGGACCGAAGTGGCGCACTGACCGATCCATTCGGCCACGTTTGGTACATCGCAACGCACATCGAAGACGTCTCGTCCGAAGAGATCATGAGGCGTGCAGCGGAAGGCAAGCATTGAACCGTCAAGGTGCTTAGCCTTTTTTGTGAGCGACGGATACACTGATTCAGCTATCGAAGAAAGAGGACAAGATCATGACAAGCAAACCGGCACGCGTGCCGCAGCCCGCCGTTACTCCCTACTTGACGGTCAAGGGCGCGGCCGACGCGATTGAGTATTACAAGAAGGTGTTTGGAGCTGAGGAAACAATGCGCCTTGCGGAACCTGATGGGAGGATCGGACACGCCGAGATTATGATCGGTGGTTCGCCCATTATGATGTCCGACGAGTACCCTGACCTTGACGCGCTCAGTCCGCAATCGCGCGGAGGCTCGACGGTGGGGATACATCTTTATGTCGAAGACGTCGACGAAGTGTTTTCCCGAGCTGTGGCTGAAGGTGCTACCGCGGCTCGCCCGGTGAAGGATGAGTTCTACGGCGACCGGTCATGCAAATTGGTCGACCCGTTCGGACACGTTTGGTACGTGTCAACGCGCAAGGAAGACTTGTCCGCTGCGGAAGTGACGCAGCGCTATAACGACTTGATGAAGCAATAGCCCGGATCGAGTCCCACGCAAGAGATCAGCACACGTTTCCGGTCGGCGCAGTTGAGGAGGCGTCGGCATGCTCTCCGTGTTAGACTCTCGATGGACGCTTCAGTGCTACAGACGGCGGCCCGAACGGCCGCCGCCCCGAGATTCACCGACCGAGCCGAAAGGATAAACTGAACATGCTTGAAGCAGGAAACCCGTTTCCGAATTTCTCCCTCCCAAACCAGGACGGCAAGACCGTGAGCCTCGGCGATTTCGCGGGCAAGTGGCTTGTGGTTTATTTCTACCCGAAGGACGATACCCCCGGCTGCACGATTCAAGGCAAGTCCTTCACCGCAACCAAGTCCGATTTCGATGCCGCCGGCATCAACGTCGTCGGCGTCAGCCAGGATGACGTGGACTCGCACAAGAGTTTCTGTGACAAGTTCAGCTTCACGATCGATCTACTCGCCGATACGAACGCCGAGATGCTCAAGGCGTGCGGCGTCGGCCAGTCCGAGTACAAAGGCACGATGTACTGGGACAGGACTTCGTTCGTAGTAGATCCCACCGGAATCGTGCGAAAGGTTTACGAGAAGGTGAATCCGCAAGGGCACGAGACGGTACTGCTCGGCGACATTAAGCACTTGAAGGGCGAGTGACTCACTATCTTGAAACCAGAACGTGCCGTTGAGTAGTATTATCCTCGGAAGCTCGAGCAAAGCGAGGTTGTTGAAACGCAAAGCCGGGTAGTTCGAAGTTCATCGCATTTACCTTCAAGGCGTACTTGTTTCGTCGCTCGGATTGTCACGGTGGCTGGGTATAGACTCTTCCACGGATTCGATGCCGCGCCGCGTGCCGGGATTCCCCTTCAGTGGATCACACTTGTTGCGAAAGGGAATCCTTTAGAATGGCTTCCGCAGAACGATCCCTCCACGAGGAGGAGACATTTTCAGTTACGGAGGATTTCAAATGAAATACAGAGTTGTGATTTTTTCAGCCGTCCTGGTGCTTGCCTCGCTAACGTTGGCGTTGGCCGCGCACGTGGATGGCAAATGGACGGCTACGGTCCCCGGCCGGGGCGGTCAAACGAGCGAGACAACCTTCACCTTCAAGTCTGATGGCGCCAAGCTAGCTGGGACAGTGTCGACACCGCAGGGTGAGACTCCCATTTCCGACGGAGTCATCAAAGGGGATGAGATTTCTTTCACGATGACATTCGAGGCCCAGGGCAACTCAATCAAGCTGCTTTACAAGGGGACGGTCGCTGGCGACGAGATCAAGTTCACGCGGACCAGAGAAGGCAGTGACCAGCCTGGCCGGGAGTTCACGGCGAAGAGAGTCAAGTAGCGCCGAAACGACATTCAGTAGAAAAAAAGCATGGAGGTAGTCCGTAGTCAGTGGTCCGTTAGCTACGGACTACTGACCACGGACTACGGACAACCCCCATGGCGCTTGAGCTGCAAAACTCTTTCTGATGGAGGATAAGATGAGAAAAGCGATGATGATTGTTACCGTGCTGGTGCTGCTGTTAGCTTCCATTCCGGCACTCGCGCAGAGTTCTGCTGCCGCTCGCGATCAGCACGCGGAGCACATGGCCTTCAACGCGGTTGAGCAGGATTGGGCAAAACAGCGCGCGGATAAATCGCCGCGCCATCAGGAATGGGTGAAGGTCAAGAACGGCACACGCGAAGTGAATTCTTTTCTCGTGTTTCCCGAGGTCAAGAGCAAAGCGACGGCCATCATCGTCATCCACGAAATCTTTGGGATGAGCGATTGGGTGCGCAGCTTGACCGATCAACTTGCGGAAGCCGGTTACATTGCAATTGCTCCCGACTTGCTTTCAGGGATGGGTCCCAAGGGCGGCGGCTCAAGCGAGTTTGATCGCAGCGGCATCGGCCAAGCCATCCGTGACCTGCCAGCCGACCAGATCACTGCCGACCTGAATGCCGTCGCTGACTACGTATCCAAGCTCCCCGCCTCAAACGGCAAAGTCGCGGTCGGCGGATTCTGTTACGGTGGCTCCCAGACCTTTCGGTTTGCGACTAACCGGCCAAGCCTCAAGGCGGCGTTTGTCTTCTATGGCGGCGGGCCGGAGAGCAAAGAGGCGATCGCCAAGATCAAGTGTCCGGTATATGGGTTCTACGGCGGCAGCGATAGTCGCATCAATGCGACGATCCCCAAAAGCCAGGAATTGATGAAGGAAGCGGGCAAAACCTATGAGCCGGTCACCTACGCGGGCGCGGGGCACGGCTTCATGCGTGCCGGCGAAGATCCGACTGCCAACGAGGCGACCCCAGAGGCAAAAGCAATCAAAGAGGC
Source organism: Acidobacteriota bacterium (assembly GCA_038040445.1). Taxonomy (NCBI): domain Bacteria; kingdom Pseudomonadati; phylum Acidobacteriota; class Blastocatellia; genus Candidatus Onstottus; species Candidatus Onstottus frigus. The sequence goes on from JBBPIG010000013.1 coordinate 77,065, forward strand.
AAACAAGAAGGCTCGCGACGAGGCGTGGGTTCGGTGGAAGGACCTGCTCAAGAAACTCTGAAAGACCGAAGCTGTCCGCATCGCGCTCCTAACGGCATTGCTGCCGAGGTCGTTAACGGTGGGAACATCTACACGGGTGCTGAAAAAGTTAAACCGGGGTCCCGAATCCCACCAACGCAGTTGGTGGATCGTTCATACGTGGCCTACAAGTAAGAGCGCAGCTTGCTCTTGAATCCCACCAACGCAGTTGGTGGATCGTTCATACCCAGCCTAACTCAACGCTCGGATGCACTTTCCGGCTGATCAAGCTAGGGTTGGATATGAACGATCCACCAACTGCGTTGGTGGGATTGCACCTGAACTCGTGTGTCACCGACTTTTTCAGCAGCCTGCTGGATTGGGGGGTACCAATGAAGCTGCAAGCTTGCGCGATACTCACTATCTGTAGCCTGGCAGCGGCGACGCAGACTGTCGGGCTACAGGTCAAACCTGATGTGACCGGCACTCGAAAGGCCGGCGAAATCGTGCTCGAGCCGGCGTCGCTGTCCACACCGGAGACTGGAGCCCTCAATTTCGAGTTAGGCACGCTGTATGTGCCAGAAAACCGCGCCGACCCGAAAAGCCGAATCATAGGCGTCGGGTTCGCGCGATTCCGGGCGCTGCAACCGACGACCGCCCCGCCGCAATTTCATCTGCCCGGCGGCCCGGGCGATTCCTACCTGAGGGGATTGAAACAGGACAACCGGCAACTCGCGCGCTGGATAAAGAGCATCAACATCTATAGGCGCGTCGGCGACGTGGTATTCGTAGACCAGCGAGGCAATAGCGAACGTGGCGAGATCCTGAAGTTGAAGTACCGAACACCAGACCAGCCGCTTGATCAACCAACTAGTCTTGCGCGCGCGACGGCCGCCTTTGTCGAAGGAGCGCGCGCGGCTGTCGCTGAATATGAGAAGAAGGGAATCGACTTGCGCGGATACACGGTCAAAGAATGCGCGGACGATGTCAATGATCTGCGGCGCGCGTTGGGCTACGATCGAATCACGCTCGTAGGGACCAGCTTCGGGTCGCAATGGAGCTTCGCCGTTATGCGCCGCCATCCCGAGGTGATTGCACGCGCGTTGCTCTCGGGGGTGGAACCGCTCGATTACGGCTACGATATGCCGTCGCACGTTTTTGCCGCAGTTCAGCGAATGTGGTGGGAGGCCGAAAAGGACCCGCGACTCAAGCCTTACCTTCCGCGCGGTGGATTGATGACAGCGGCTCGCGAGGTCTTCCGGCGGCTCGATCGCGGCGCGGTTCAGGTGAGACTCTCGGACACGGTCACCGTTACGGTCGGGCGCGAAGATTTCCAGAGGGACTTTCCTCGAGGGGCGAACGGACCGGCCTTTCTGTTGTCATTGTATTACGAACGGTACGTCGCGTGGGTACTCCCGCTGACTATCGCGCGCCGCAGCCGGGAAGTTGAAACTGTGCTGATTGGTCCGTTGATCGACACGAGCCTCGGGGTGACGCCGAAGCGCGAGCATCTGCTCAGGACTGACGCCGGGACGGAGTTCCTGGGGCAATGGAATTTCGACAGCTATCTGGCGACGGCAGACATCTGGCCGACCGCCGACGTGGGCGACGAGTTTCGCAACGAAGTCGTGTGCCGCATCCCGGTCGTCTTCGCGCAGGGCGATTGGGATACTTCTACGCCGGTTGAGAATACCTTGAATGTCGCGCACTACTTTCTGAACGGGCGAGTGCTGATTGCTGAGCACGGTGGACATGGTGTGCTCGATCCAATAGCCGACCACCTCCCGGAGGTCATGTCAGTCCTGTTGGAGTTTCTGAAAACCGGCAACACCGCCAACGTGCCCGCGCGCGTGAGTTTGCCCGTGCCGAAGTTCCTAGCGCCGGACTTCCCGCTGCCCGCATCGAAACCGAAGGCGTGAGGAGCCTAAGGCATGGCGGCATAAGGCCACCGGTGAGCTCGCGAAGCCGTTCGAACGAAGGGAGCAATAATTGTTACCCCCCGACGAGGTTAGAGCCCGGAGAGTCTGTTTCATGGAACGCTTTTGGCTTGCGTCTGGCCGCTATCAACGGCCGGTGAATAAGGTCTTCTCATCCACAAAGCAAAGCCCGTTGCCCCAGGGATCCCTAACGTAGAACGATCGCTCACCCCAGGGGCGTTTGACGATGTCGCCGGCGCGTTCTTCGTGGACCTCCTCCGTTGAGAGGCATCCTAGCTCGCTCGCACGTTCGTGAACCCTTTCGACGTCCTTCACCGAGAAGTAAACGTCATCGACGTTGGGCGACGGCTCGATATCGCCGGGTGCCGGGTCAAGAATCGCCAGGATCACCGGGCCACAATCGAAGTAAGCTCGCGAACCACGCAGCTTCCTTCCCTTGATCCCAAGCAGTTTGGTATAGAAGTCGACGGCCGCATCGAGGTCGGCAACCTCCAACACCACTCGGAACAGCTTAGGCGCGTCAGCCATCGTTCATCTCCTTTCTGCGATTCAACAGTGAACCAAAGTCGGAGAAGCGATTGAGAAATACCCGTGACCCCGGCCGAACTGAATCACTGTCGCCGGTCAGCCAAGGCTAAAGTGATAGTTGCGCCGGTATCATCATGGTTTCGGCATGGTTTCAGCCGGGTTTCAGCGCCGTCCATAGAGTCTCAAAGTTGGCCGCCGCCGCCAATTCTCCTTCTCGTACCAGAACTCCACGCTTCGTATGCCTCGCCGGTCACCCGGCAGGTCAATCGCGCGTGTCCTTCCGCCAGCGCGTATTCGCTCCCGGACGTCGACCTGATGATCGGCGCCGTTCTCAAAATGAACGACCACCCGGTTGAATTCAATGGCGCCGCCTTGAACCTGGAGCTGAATCGCCCGGAACCCCCCGCGCGCGTTCACACGGATGTTGTCGTGGTCCGACCTGCCGTCTACGTGAGATTGTCCGAGGTATTCCCATCGTCCCCCGCGGTCACGGTCGTCGTCGCGGTTACGCCTCTGAGCATCTGTAGCAATGGTGAAACTGAACAGCAGAACCAACGCACCAACCACGCGAATCGATCTTTGTAAGTTCATGGTTTCTCCTTCCAAACGGATTTGATGACTATGTCCTCAGGCTAGCATGCGGAGCATCCCTGTTCAAACCCGCAAGGGCAAAGTGCGAAGGGCTAAGAGCAAAGTGCGAAGGGCTAAGAGCAAAGGGCGAAGCGCTAAGAGCAAAGGGCAAAGGGCTAAGAGCAAAGGGCAAAGGGCGAAGGGCAATGGGATCCTTCGCCCTTCAGCATTCGCCTTCTGCTCTTTGCCCTTTGCCCTTAGCGCTTCGCCCTTTGCTCTTTGTTCGTTGCTCTTTGCTCTTTGCCCTTTGCTCTTTGCTCAGCCACCGAGCAACGCGACGATCTTGGGGCGGCGCTTCGCCTGCGCAAGTTCCAGAGGCGTGTTGCCTTCGTTGTCCTGCCGACTTGAGTCACCGCCGGCATCAAGAAGGGCTTTCAAAACCTTTTCATTGCCGCGCGAAACCGCTTGATGGACGGCGGTCCAGCCTTGCTCGTCGGCAACATTGGGGCTCGCGCCGCGCTCGAGCATCCACAGCGCTTGTTTGAACTGCCCCCAGCGAATCATCTGGTTCAGCAGCGGCTTGCCTTCGTCTATCGCTCGATCAAGCTTCGCGCCCCGGCGCAATGCCAGTTCGGCCAGTTCGGTTTTGTTACGCCAGACGGCCGGGGTCAACGCTTGAGTCGGGTCGGCTCCTCGCTCGAGAAGCAGCGCAAACACTTCACGCTGCCCCGACGCGACGGCAAAATAAACGGCGTCGACATCGTGCCCCCAACTCCTCACCCGCGCCGCTATCTCAGCGTCCCGATCCAGCAATAGCGTGGCGACTCGAAGCAAATCGCTTTGGATCTTTTTGTTTGTCGCGCCCAGACGAGACCCGGCCGAGCAATGAAGAGCGGTCAGGCCGCCCGGATCGCACGCTTTCGCGAAGCCGGGCTCCTTACTGAGAGCCGATTCAACGTAGCGAATATCGCCAAGCGCAGCCGCTACAAATCCGTCGATCACGGCTCCTGCTTGCCGCAGCGCTTCGACGTAAGCCGCTTCGCCCACGAACGCCGCGGTGATGATCGCGCGAGTGGCGGGCCAGCCGCCGAGTTGCTCCGGGTCAGCTCCCTTGGCGAGCATCCATTTCAACAGAGCTAGTCGTTGGGGCAAAGCGGTTCCCTCTTCTGCGTGAGGCTTTTCTTGAATCAGCGCGTGTAGCGGCCGGTAATTTCGCCAGTTCGCGTTCAGGTCCGCTCCGTTCTCTAGGAGAAGCTCGAGCGCCTTGGCCCAACCCAGTTGAGCCGCTTCCCCGATCGCCTGCGCAGACCGCGCGGTTTCGGGGTTGGAACGAAGGAAAGCCTTCACTTCGGCGAGATCGCCGGATCGCAGGCACTCTATCAAGGTCTTGTGACTTGGCATAGCCTCCCGTTGCCAATCGCTGAAGAGCTGCCCTAATGATTGGCGAGTTTTAGAAAACTACCTTGACCACGCCACAGTCGTAAAGCTGTGCACGCACAGCGCGTGAGATGACGAGATGTGTACGCGCGCAAAACTGAAGCGCATCCCTGTTGTTCATTAAGTTTGACACGCGCTTAGCTCTACGATATTTTCTCTTGCGAGCAGGCATCGATTCAGCGCGTCCCCCCAAGGAGCACAAACAATGAGGAACTTCGTCGCCGCCGTCGTGATGACCGCGATGATCGTTGGCGCCGGCTGCAATGGAGGCGCTCCGAGTGTTGCGAGCGGCACTCCCAATCCACCTTTTCAAGGCGACCCGCCACAAGACGCGTACAAGTACACGGGTGAGACAGGCGTCTATGGCGGCACGCTCGTGCTATCGGAGCCTGACGACCCAAAGACGTTTAACATCATTCGCGCTACGGATGGTGCGACTGCGGATGTGCTGTGGTTCAACATCTTCCGCTGCCCGGTTGATTATCGTAACGGCGGCGATCCGCCTGACTTCGACCCCGGACTTTGCACAAAGTGGGAAGCGTCTCCAGACGCGAGAACATGGACCTTTTACTTGCGGCGCGGCGTGAGATGGTCCGACGGCGAGCCATTCAATGCGGACGATCTGGTATTCACCTACAACGTGATCCTTGACAAGAACGTCGACACCGCGGCCCGCGATGTATTCATCGAAGGGAAGGACGAGAACGGCGCGCCGATCTATCCTGAGCTTGAGAAGCTCGACGACTACACCGTCCGCTTCAAGCTGCATCAGCCTAACGGGAGCTTCCTCGACGCGATCTACAATCTTTGGCTTATACCCCGGCACAAGTGGGAGCAGCCCTGGCGCACCGGGAGGTTCGCCGAGACGATGAAGCTGAGCGATGACCCGAGCAGCATCGTCGGATTGGGGCCGTTCCGCTTGAAAGAATACGTCAGCGGCCAGCGAGTCGTGCTGGAGCGCAACCCATATTTTTGGAAGGTCGATAGCCGCGGCCAACGGCTCCCTTACCTCGACCGCATGGTCTTCGTTATCGTCAAGGACTTCAATACGGTCCAGTCCAAGTTCCAGGCGGGTGAGATCGACGTGATGCCGCGCGTTCGTCCGCAAGACTATGCGCTGGTCAAGAGAATGGAAGGCGCGGACATCAAGGTTGAAGACATTGGCGTATCGTATGACACAAACTGGATCGCGTTAAATCAGAACACCGGCAGCGATCCGAAGACTCACAAGCCCTTTGTCGAGCCGTGGAAGCTTCGGCTGTTTCGCGACCAGAAATTCCGGCAGGCTGTCTCGTACGCCATCAATCGCGAGGCGCTCGCCAACACCGTATTCTCGGCGCGAGGCGTGCCGATCTATTCATTCGTTACCCCCGGAGACAAGCTCTGGTTTAGCGATGACGTGGTGAAGTATCCGTTCGATCCGCAGCGCGCCCGGCAGATGCTTGGCGAAGCCGGGCTCAAGGACACCAACGGAGACGGCTTCCTCGAGGACTCAGCAGGTCACACCGTAGAAATCAACATCGTCACTAATGCCAGCAACAGCCAGCGCGTCGAAACCGCGAGTTTCGTCGCCAAGAGCCTGCAAGATATCGGCGTCAAGGCCAACGCGGTTCCAGTTGCGATGGGCGTCATGGTCGACAAGATGCAGGCGACTTTTGACTTCGATGCAATGGTGCTCGGTTGGCAGGTGAACCCGCCGCCTGGGCCGAACGGCTCCAAGAACATCATCTTGTCTTCGGGCCTAAACCACGTGTGCTTCCCGAGCCAGGGAAAGCCCTCCACTGAATGGGAAGCCCGCATTGACCTGCTCGTGCAACAGGTGGAGTCGTCCCTGGATCACGCGGAGCGCTATAGGCTGTGGGCTCAAGTCCAACGAATCTGGTCGGAGTACTTGCCTGAGATCAATCTGGTGGCTGCGCGCGAGGCCGTAGCCTACAAGAACAGATTCGGCAACCTCCGCCCTTCCGCTCTGCCGCCTCGCGCCACGTGGAACTGCGAAGAGATTTATGTGAAGAAGTGAAGAAGATGTCCGTAGTCCGTAGTCCGTAGTCAGTCGCTGATTGGAGAAGGAAGTTCGATTTGACCACGGACCACGGACTACGGACTACGGACTAATGAATACCTTCCTCATAAGGCGATTGCTGGCGGCCATCCCTCTGATAATCGTAGTCACCTTCATCACGAAGGCGCTGCTGGTCGCCTCGCCCGGGAACTTCCTCGCTGATCTGAGGCTCAACCCTTCCATCACCCGCGACTACGTCGAACAGATGGAGCGAATGTATCACCTCGACAGCAACAACGTGTTCGAGCGCTACTGGTATTGGGTATGGCCAGCGCTCCAGGGCGACCTCGGATACTCGTTTACAAAGAACGCGCCGGTCTCGTCGCTCATCGGAGAGCGGCTGCTGAACACGCTTTTGCTCACTGGCTCGGCGTTGGCGTTCTCGTGGGTGTTTGCAATTCCGCTTGGGATGCTGGCTGCTGTGTACCGCAATCGCTGGGTCGATAAGCTGATCGGATTCATTTCGTTTTTCGGGCTCTCTATTCCCAGCATTTTTTTCTCGTTGCTGATGATCCTGTTCGCCGCCAAGACCGGCCTGTTCCCGGCGGGTGGCATTCACAATCAAGTGATGTGGGATGTGATGACTTCCTGGGAGAGGTTCGTCGACACTCTCTGGCACCTGGTGCTGCCGATGATCGTGCTGGGTACCATCGGACTGGCTCAGTATGTCCGCCAGATGCGCAGCGAGATGATAGAGACCCTGTCGCAGGACTACATCCGCACTGCGCGCGCAAAGGGGCTGAGCCGGTGGCGAGTGCTGACAAGACACGCGCTTGGAAACGCGATCAATCCGCTCGTGACCATCTTCGGATTCTCGCTCGCAACTTTGCTCGCGGGCGCGCTGCTGACCGAGTACGTGTTCGGGTGGCCGGGCTTGGGAACGCTTATCTTCGACGCGCTCGTAAACAAGGACGAGCCCATCGTGATGGCTTCAGTGGTGATGCTGGTGCTGATGCTTGTGATCGGAAATCTGATCGCAGACGTGCTGCTCGCTATCATCGATCCGCGAATACGGCTCGAGTGATATTCGGAGAGCGATTTGGAGTGCGCCGCCCTCTGCTATGAACTTTGTCGGACGAGTCATCGCCGGCGCTTTGGCTTTTCCCATTTACTTCAGTGGCGTCCTGAGCGAGAACTGATGAACGAACACTATGAAAAAACGGAGATGACCTTGCAGGAAGACGCAACGGCGTCCGAGCCGGCCGGCAATACAGCCGCAGAAGCTGGCTCTGCTTCGTCCGTTCGCAGGCGTTCGCCCTCACAAATACTCTGGCTCAAGCTGCGCCGCAACCGCACCGCGATGATTGGCCTCTACACTCTCGGAGTGATGTACGCGGCTGCGATTCTGGCTGGGTTTATCGCGCCTTACAAGTACGACAACGCCAGGCACGATCTGCCGTTTTATCCGCCGATGCTCACGCGCGTCCACATCTTCGACGAAGAAGGACGCCTGAGCCGGCCCTTCGTCTATGAACTCATTCCTGTCGATCCTCAGCTTGCGAGCTATCGCGACGACACCTCTAAGAAACATCCGATCAGACTCTTCGCCCGTGGAGACAGCTATAGCATACTGTGGCTCATCAGCTCGGATATCCACCTGTTTGGGGTGGACGAACCTGGACACATCTTTTTGTTTGGCTCGGATAAGGTGGGCCAGGATATCTTCTCGCGTATTCTTTTCGGGGCTCAAGTCTCGCTATCGATCGGAATCATCGGCATCCTGATCTCGACGATCATAGGGATGATAGTGGGAGGCATAGCGGGATACTTTGGCGGCGTGACCGACTTCGTGCTTATGCGCGTGGTCGAAGTGCTGCTCGCGCTCCCGGGTCTGTACTTCATCCTGATCCTGCGCCAGGTATTCGGCACCGGCATGAGTTCAACACATATCTACTTCATCATCGCATTCATCCTGGCGTTCATCGCGTGGGCCACCGAAGCGCGGGTGATTCGCGGAATGGTTATGTCGATCAAGGAGCAGGAATACGTGATAGCGGCCCGGGCCATGGGCTTCAGCAACTCCCGGATCATCATTCGCCACATACTGCCAAACACGCTTTCATTCGTTATCGTGACCGCTACGCTTTCGGTGCCCTTCTTTATACTCAGCGAGGTCGCGCTTTCGTTTCTCGGCGTTGGGATACAGGAGCCGGAAGCGAGCTGGGGAAACATGCTGATAGCCGCTCAAAACAATCGGCAGCTTATAGACTTTCCGTGGGTGCTGATTCCGGGCGTGTTCATTTTTGTCGCGGTGATGGCGTGGAACTTTTTGGGAGATGGGTTGCGAGACGCGGCTGATCCGAGAACATTGAGCTAGCGGGGATTGGCTAACATAGCCGGTTCGTCTAGACTGGACGCATCCTGGGTGGAGTTCTAAACCAGGAGGCTTCGGAATGGCAGACGAAGAAATCCAAAGAGCTATAGAGTTCATCCTTCAACAGCAGGCACAGCAGCAGGCGGAGTATGCCGCCAGGCTCGAGAGAGACGAGTCGCGGCTCGCCAGACTCGAAGAGTCCTTTACGACTCTTGTCGAATTGGCCCGACGCGCGGATGAGCGCCAAGACACAATGGGCGAGACCATGGCGACGCCAAGCCACACGATGAACGAGTTGCTGCAAAGGACGCTTACTGACGAGTCGCGGCTCGCCAGCCTTGAGGAGTCCTTTAAGATGCTAGTCGAATTGGCCCAGAAGCACGGAGCGATTGGTCGCCCTGGACCAGACCATCGCGACACCAAGACGCCCTGAATGAGTTGGTGCAAAAGGATGATCACGCTTTCAGCAGTGCCGAGCCAAATGGATGCGAGACTGACCAAGGCGCAGATTCGTTCTGACACGAAGACTGCAAGAGTCACAGGCGCGCTTTGGAGCTCAAGAAACTTAGGCACGGTGGGAGAGAATGTTCTTGATATTCATGCTCCCGAGGAAGATAATTCCGAATCAAGAGCGCCTTGAAGAACATGAAGAATAAGGAACAACTCATCGTTCGCGTTGTCGATTCAAAGAAGCCTCCGAGGGAGAAGATATCAGATGCGGAGTTCCGTCGGCGGCTTAAGAGGATAGATGAGTGGAGGAAAGAGCGCCTTGCCGAGCTTCGCTCCAAAAACTCGCGTTGAAGTTTATTTGCCCGTCCGTTACGAAGCCGCTTATCAGGAGACCCTAGCCTGGGTCATTCGAGAATTCACTGAACTGCACGGTGGCTGCACGGTCATCGAAAACGCAGGAGGATACTACCTTTCGAACTTCAATCAGATTATTGACGATCGCGTCAGTCTGATCTACTGCGACCTTCCTATGAATTGGTCAAAGCGCCGGGACCGGATTGATGCTCTCAAGTACTCGGCCAATCTCCAATCGTTTCTGTTGAAAAATCTTTGGGAAGAATCTGTGTTGATCGCTGTTTATCCTGTGTCGCATAGCGCAGTCTAAGAGCGTAGTTAGGTGGCTACCATTATGGAAAAGGAGCCAAAGTTTCGTCTTGGCAATCTTGATTTTCAGATCAAGTTTGCAGATCGGAATGAAGGTCTGCCACAACTCTTAAACTCCCTAAACAACCTTACCCAGTTTGTCCTTAATACCCCAGAGCCACAATCTACCGCCGATCACCTTATCATAGAGCTTGGTTCAATAATCACTGAGGACTTAGGCGAAATAGTTACTCTTTGCTATAACGGCTTCATTAATGGAGCAATGAAAATACTGCGCGGAATGTTCGAGCGGACCGTAACCCTTTTCCACATTGATCAGTACCCAGATGAAGCAGAAGCATTTGAGAACTACCATTACATTGATCTTTATAAAATGGCAGTTGAACTTGAGCAAATACATCCTGGAGAGTTTTTTACTAAAGAGCAGTTTGACGAAATCAAGGCAAGACGCGATAAGGTAAAAGGGAATTACCTCGTTAGATGTGAATGCAGAAAGGACTGTCCTGAACAACACATAAATGTGTCTTGGTCCAAGCTAGGTCTTGTCCAAATGGCAAAAGCCAGAGGTTTCAAGGGGAGAGTACTCGTCTTCAGTTACTACATGGGTATCAAAGAAACGCATCCGAAGATGGGTGCGATCTATGACAGGCTTAACGTCAGGTATGGCGACTCACAAGAGACTGATGAAAAAGGAGTGTTTGTTATGGCGCTATATCTTATGATGGAAGTTGTCCGGGCGATCAAAGAAAGGTTCAACCTTGACGAAATAGAGGAGTCGTACCAGGAATGCATCTCATTAGTGAAAGAGATGTATACGCCAACCGAGTAGGACTACGTGTTATCCCCAACCAAGCCCATTGCGTTCGCTCGGATTTGACTCACTATACATCGAGAGTAATGCAAGAACGAACCGTAACAATCTCCAACCGGCTCGGCCTTCACGCTCGCGCGGCCGCGCGGCTGGTTCGCCGTGCCTCGCAATTCAACAGCAACGTCACCCTTCTCCGCAAAGACACCGGCGAAACCGCGGACGGCAAATCAATCCTCAGCGTGCTGTTGCTTGCCGCATCCCTCGGTACAAGCCTTATAATCAAGACCGAAGGCGACGATGAAGAGCGCGCAGTGAATGCGCTCGTGGAATTGGTGGAACAGAAATTCGGAGAGGAACTATCAGATGGCGTCTTCTAGCGTGATTCGTTCGCGCGACGTGAAACTGCAAGGTGTTCCCGCTTCACCCGGCGTAGCGGCCGGACGCGTTCTCAGGCTGGATGAGCGCGGCCGACATCAGTTCTACTACATCGGCGTCTCCGCCGCGCAGGCGCGAATGGAAGTCCGCCGCTTGCGCGAGGCGCTTCAAGAAGCGCGCGCTCAACTCCAGGAAATCAAGGTCCGGCTTGCCGAGGAGTTGGGCTACGAACACTCCTTCATACTCGACGCGCATCTGCTGATGCTCGAAGACAAGCGGTTGATTGAAGAGCTCAACCACGAGATAACTACGCGGCGAGTAAACGCCGAATGGGCGGTTCGCTCCGTGGCCGATCGCATCATCAGTGCTTACAACAAAGTAAACGATCTCTACCTCCGCGAGCGGACGTCGGACCTGGAAGACGTCGCCACTCGGCTTCTCACGATACTTTCGGGACACGACAAATTCGATCTATCGAAGCTCGACCAGGACGTGATCATCGTAGCGAACAACATCTGGCCTTCGACCGTCGCCGAGTTGGACTTCAAGCACGTATTGGGGTTCGCTACCAACACAGGCGGGTTGACCTCGCACTCGGCGATCATTGCGCGCTCGCTGGGCATACCGGCGGTCGTCGGTCTTCACGAGGTGACCCGGTTGGCCAAAACGGGCAATGTCATCGTGATCGACGGCGCGGAAGGCTGTGTCATTCTGCGTCCGACGAAACCCGTTCTGACGGCGTACCTCGGTAAGCGAAAACGCGAAGCGGGTGGCCGCACGCGGCCTGCCGCGGATGCCGCGCAAGCAGCGGAGACGACCGACGGCGTGCGGATAACCTTGCGAGCGAACGTCGAGCTTCCCACTGAAATCGAGTCGCTCGCGCTGTTTGGAGCCGAGGGCATCGGCCTCTACCGTTCGGAGTTTCTTTTCCTCAATCGGCTCCCCGAGCTGCCAGGTGAAGATGAGCAATACGAGGTCTATCGCAAACTGGCTCTGGCGACGGGCGATGCCGGCGCAAATATTCGAGTGTTTGATTTAGGCGGCGACAAGCTTGCGCTAGGAGGCTTCGAAGCCGAGCAGAATCCTGCGCTTGGCCTTCGTGGGATGAGGCTCTCGCTCAAAGTGGAACACGTCTTCCGCACCCAGCTTCGTGCCATTCTGCGAGCCAATCTTCACGGTCATCTGCGAGTCGTGCTGCCGTTGATCAGCACCATAACCGAGTTGCGAGAGGCCAAACGTATTATCGCCGACGTGAAGCAAGAAATGGCCGAGGCCCGAGTCGAACACAACGCCGAACTTCCCATAGGCGTGATGATAGAAGTTCCCGCGGCGGCGATGATGGGCGACGTATTCGCTCGCGAGGCAGACTTCCTGAGTGTGGGCACCAACGACTTGATCCAATACATGCTCGCCGTGGATCGGGCCAATGAAAACGTCGCGCATCTTTATCAACCGCTCCACCCGGCGATACTGCGGACGATCGCGGATCTGGTTCGAGTTGCCGAAGCGGAGCAAGTGCCTCTCGAGCTGTGCGGCGAAATGGCCGCCGATCCGCTGCAAGCAATCGCGCTGATCGGGCTCGGAATTCGCACACTGAGCCTCGTGCCGGGATCGATTCCGCTGGTCAAGAACGCGATTCGCTCAGTCGAGCTTGAACGAGTGCGCGCGCTGTTGAAGGAAGCGATGAAGCTGACTTCATCTACGGAAGTCGAAGAGTTGCTCGCAAGCGAGTTGCCTCGTCAAGCTCCCCGCTTTTTCGCGGCGTGGTCATCGCGGGCCTGAACAGGTTCAGGGCCAGCCGGGAAACAGAAGATCGATCATGTCCGGCGCGTCGAACCAGTAATCGTAGAATGCTTCATCGCATTTCTTGACTCGCTTGCCGTACTTCTCCTCGAAATAATTCGACCAAAGCGGGCGCCGCCCATCAATGTCTGTGAAGCCGTACTCCTGCGCGAGGTCCCACGAGCTGAACACTCGGCCTGACTTGCTGAACACATTCGGATCCGAGGCGAGCGCCGCGACGGCACGGCCTACATAGAACGGCGTTTCGGACGCGAGAAAGTTCGGGTCCTTCTTCGCCCCTTCCTGCCAGTTCTCTTCGGTGACGCCAAAGTGATCGAGCATCGCTTCAGAACGCAAATAGCCCGGTGTTACTGCAACCGATGTGATCTTGCGCTTGCGAAGCTCTCTGGCCATCGCGAATGCAAGACGAATGACTGAAGTCTTCACCAGGTCATAGAAGATGTTCCCGCGATACGTAAACGAGTCTCCATCGGTGATCTCGACGATCAATCCCGGACCAGTTTCGATCACGAGCGGAGCTGCATAGTGACTGGTGATGATGTGCGAGAACACGGCGCGCTCCATCATCAGCCTGCCTTGTTCGAGGGAGACCTGCCAGAACGTCTTGCCGAATTCCGTCAACTCATCCCCGCCCCAGATATCATTTACTAGAATGTCGAGACGCCCCTGTTCTTTCTTCACCCGTTTGAACAGGGCATCAACTTGCGCTTCCACCGTGTGATCGACTTGCGCATGGATACCAACTCCTCCGCGCGCGGTCACCATTTCCGCAGTCTCTTCGATCGTTTCGGTACGATTTCGCGTCGCGGGTTTGCCTCTAACGCTGCGTCCCGTGCAGTAGACTGTCGCTCCTGCTTCGCCGAGCGCGCAAGCAATGCCGCGCCCAGCGCCGCGTGTTGCCCCGGCGACGACGGCGATTTTCCCTTGCAGTTGTTTCATACAAACTCCTCTTGACGAGTGTCCGACACACTTCAGTTTGTCGGAGTTCAGAGTTCAAGCTTCAGCTTGCATGATTCGATCGCGTTAAGCCCTGGAAGCAAGCTGAAGCTTGAACTCTGAACGACGAACTTCCGCCTGAAGGCCGAACTACGAACTCTACACGTCGAAGTATATCGATCGAACTTGACACCATCTGTCATATTTCTCTGCTAAAGTTTCTCTCCGGACCGAGCGAGAGGAGGTCATATGCGCGCCGACCGTCTGCTTTCAGTTCTGCTACTCCTGCAGGTTCATCGCCGACTGACGGCCCGTGAACTGGCCAAGCGGTTAGAAGTTTCGGAGCGGACCATTCATCGCGACATGGAAGCCTTAAGCGCGGCCGGCTTTCCGGTTTTTGCTGAGCGCGGAAGCGGCGGCGGCTGGATGTTGGTCGAAGGCTATAAGACCAATCTGACCGGCCTCAACAAAGACGAAATTCAAGCGCTGTTTCTCACCAAGCCGTTGCGGCTTCTTGCAGACCTCGGGCTGGCCAAAGCTTCCGACGCGGCGATGCTCAAGCTCTCGGCCGCGCTGCCCTCCTCCTATCGTGACAACGCCGAGCATGCACGTCAGCGCATCCACATCGACATTACAGGTTGGAACCGCAGCGACGAGCGCGTTCGGCTGTTGCCGGTGCTTCAACAAGCGGTGTGGCAAGAGCGCAAACTCAAGTTCACCTACGAACGAAGCGGCGGCTGTGACGCGGTCGAGCGTTTGGCGGACCCGCTCGGACTCGTAGCAAAAGGCAGTGTGTGGTATCTGGTCGCTGTTGTTGATGGCGACATTAGAAGCTATCGCGTCTCGAGAGTCCTAAGCGCAGAGTTAACCGGCGAACCTTGCGTTCGTCCCAACGGATTCGCCTTAGCCGAGTATTGGGAACAGTCAACCGTGACCTTCAAGGCTCAGCTTCCTCGCTATCAGGCTACGGTCCGAGCCCATCCCGATGTTTTCCCTCGAATGAGTTTCGCGGGAAGGTTCGCACGCATCGAGCACGCGTACCCGCCAGACCCGGATGGATGGATTAGAGTAGCGATGCGATTTGATGTGGAAGAAATGGCTTGCGAGTACGCGTTGAGCTTCGGCGCGAAAATGGAGGTTCTGGAGCCGGATTCGTTGCGCGAGAAAGTCATCACCGCGGCGAAGAGCGTAGTTGCTTTCTACGCAGCGCGAGCAGGCTAACGTGATCACAGCATGAAGTCCTGATTAAGGTGTACATACCCACCTCGTCAGAGGTGGGTGCGTGATGTTACAGCGCGCAACTCTCTACGGCTCAGGGGTTGAGCCACCGTATATGATCACCTGAGTGCCGATCGGCGTCATCTCGCTGAACTCTTCGGATGCGAACATCGGGATTCGAATGCAACCGTGGCTCGCGGGTTGAGTGGGCACAGCCGGATTGCCGTGAATGGCGATGCCGCCGACGATGTAGTTCGGATAGTAGAGCAAACCGAGCTTGCTTTTTCGCCAACCCGGGATTTTGCGGTAGATCCTGAAACGCCCAACAGGCGTGATGGCGGGCTCAGTTTCGCCTTCTATCTCGAAAGGCTTCCCATTGCCGGTCGAGACCGGAAGAATCTTCGACACCTCTCCGCTGGCCGCTACTACAAACAATACTTGCCGCTTCAAATCGACTTCGATATGAGCGAAGCCCGGCTCGCGCGGAGACGGAGGGGTAGCGGTTCTCAAAGCTTCCAGTTCGCCGATTGTCAGCTTGCCGGTGCGCAGACGGTCCTCGACTTTTTGAAACGCTATCAATCCGTGCCGTGAAGCTTCGCCCCATTTCCCGTCGGCTTCTCCGATCCAATAACCGAGATCGGCCAGGCGCTGCTGGGCCTCGCTGATCATCTCCCTCGTGACTTTGGTCTTTCTGGGCGGCCTCTGGGCGCGCGGAGCTGACTTTGCCGCTTGCATCGCTGGCTGCGCGGCGGCCGCGGAACTTGTGACTGTCGTCATTCCGATCACAGCGGCTAGCAAGCTTATGCTGATTGCCCGCGGCATCTTCTTCAAAAAGACATTGCTTCTCATATCTCAAGTATATCTGTGCAATTTCAACGCCACTACTGCCGGCTGCCTTCTAACTCTCGCGACAGCGTTCCTTTCGCAAAGGTCATTCGAGAGCCGAACTTGCGAAGCGACGCCGCAGGGGCCGCAGGCTCGACCAGGCATGATAGCGTCACCCCCGGGGAACTGAGGCGTCCGCCGAACAGTCGCGGTGTATGTTCACGTATCGCCGGTTTCGGAATCCGCTCACCCGCATGCTATGATTACCGGCAGGCAAGATCTTGCGTTTGACAGAGGTAACCCCGCATGACTCAGACGAGCAACCCAACTCAGGAAATGAATCTGTAGAAGTGCGGTCGTGGCAGAAGTGATTTCTCCTCATCACCGAATAGAACAGATCACTACACCAAGGCGAGGGATACATCATGGCACGCGGCAGAAAGTTCAGGACGACGCGGCGGATTCCCGACAGTGAGCGCTCCTTGTTCGAGCAGAAACTGACCGGGCGTTACTCGCGCACGCTCGATCGAACTGATCTGCTCGGCTTGATTCGCGGCGGAGAGGACACTCACCTCGAGTTCAAGATCCGGCTCGTCAACACAGACAAAGTCGTAGGCGAAATAGTGGCCCTGGCGAATGCCGGAGGCGGCGCGATCATCTTCGGCGTCAACGATCAACGCCGAGTCGAAGGGCTGGACGATCCCGAACAGGTCGAGGAACAGCTCATCGACATCTGCCGGAATCAGATCAAGCCGCCCGTTTTCCCCCGAATAGACAAAGTTTCATTCGACAACGGAACCCGCATAGTCGTGCTTCAAGTGGACGACCGCCGCGCGCCTCATAAAACGCCTGACCATCGGTACTTCATCCGGATAGGATCGACTAAACGCGAGGCTGAAGGTAGCGAGATAGCCGCGTTGTTTGCCCGCTCACGAGTCGCGTCGCTTGAAGACATGCCGCTGGTTACCGCCGCGGTCGAAGATGTGGACGAAGCGCTGGTGTGGAGCTACATCCGCGATCTTGAAGGCGAGACGTTTCGCGAGCCCGACGGATTTCCAACCGCGCTGGCAATGCGCGACTTGAGGCTGGCGGCGGATTACGGCGGCAGCATAGCGCCCAGTCTCGCGGGCTTTCTGCTATTCGGCCGCAGCGCAGCGGTTCAGCAGATCGTTCCACAGAGCCAGATCACGCTAACGCGGTTCTCCGGCGCCGACACGACCTCGCCCGTTATCGAAACCGCTGAGTTCGTCGGGAATGTGACGCGGCTGTTCGATAACGCGCTGTTCTTTCTCAAGCGGTACGTCGATCTCTGGGATACTCGCCCGCCGCGCACACCCTTGAATTCGAGCGCCGAGAGGCGCCCGCCCATCCCTGCGCGCGCGAACTATTCCCGCTCCGCGGTGATCGAGAGTCTGACAAATCTGCTGGTGCATCGCGACTATTCGATCGCCGGATCAAGCGCGCGAGTGTTGATACTCGACGACCGGCTCGAGTTCATAAATCCAAGCCGCACGAATGGAGCAACGCGCAAGTCGATCGAGTACGGCGCGACTGAACACACCAACCCACGGCTGCACCACGTGTTCACCAGCGAGGAGTATGGCATCGAGCGAGCCGAGCGCGGCATACCAGCTCTAAGGCGCGCGCATCACGCGGTCGCCCGCCGCGAGCCTCGAATCTCGCTGCTTGGCGATGAGTTTCGCCTGGAGCTCTACGGCGTTTGATTCGATTGGCGAGGGTCGTTTACTATTCTCGCGCGGGGCGCGCACAGCGGTGCTGATGTTGAAGGGGAGTCCAAATCATGGCAGCACATCCAAAGCGGAAATACACTCTCGAGGAATACTTCGATCTCGAGCTCTCTACGAATGAGAGGTTCGAGTATTGGAACGGCGAGGTATTCTCGATGAGCGGCGGGAGTGAGGAACACGATCAGATCGAAGGCAATACCTATCTCACGCTCCGTCTCGCACTGCGTGGGCGCGAATGCCGTGTCTTCACGGCCAATATGCGCATCAAGGTCCCTAGTTTGCCGCCTTATCGTTACGGCGATGTGTCAGCGCTCTGCGGTCAACCAATCTTCGAGAAGATCGGCGGAGTCGACGCGTTGACGAACCCGCTGCTGATCATCGAAGTGTTGTCTGACTCAACGGAAGCGTACGACCGTGGAGACAAATTCACGCACTACAAATCTATCCCGAGCTTAAGAGAGTATCTGTTGATAGCTCAGCACCGTCCGCACATCACTCACTATGCGAAGAACGAGGACGGCTCGTGGAGCTACTCCGAAATCAACGATCTTTCCGCGAGCATTCACCTCTCGTCAGTCGATTGCGTGCTGGAGTTGACTTCGGTCTACGAAGGCGTCACGTTCCCGGCAGCGCCGCCGCCTAACCTTCGTGAGCCTTCGTGAGTCTCTCCTCCAGAAGCGCTGTGGAACAACCGGCCGCATCCGAGGACGCGGCCGGTTTGAGTTTCTAGTGGTGCCGAACACTAACCTCAGAATGATTTGGTCCAGGTGCCGAACGGTTTGAACGGATTGCCTCCCGCCGCCCGATCTACGGTTACGTCTATGGTCTTCTTCGGTCCTCGCCCCGCGGATGTTCCCAGAGAGAAAGCGTTCGCGAGGAAGAGATCGCCCGGCGTCCCCGAGATCGTCGCATTGAAGCGGCTGGTGGCTGCGGCATCGTCGTACCACAGCCTCGCCGTTCCGCTACGATGACCGCTGCTGGCAGCAATGCGCACCGACAGGCGCAGTCCCAGCGTGTCGCCCGCACAGAGATTCGCCTGCGAGCTCAGCGCGAGGTTGATTGTGTCGAGAATGGCGTTGTTGAACCCGCTGCTACCGCCGGGTACATCGTTGAGCTGGCCGGAACCTATCACGCTACCGTTCCTCAGCACTTCAGCCAACAGATCGAACTTCGTTCCAACGTCATCGCTGTTCTTCAGTCCTATCCAGACCTTGGCCGGGCCGAGCGCGGTGAGTTGTGGAACATTCACCGTTATTGTGAAGCTGCACGAAGAAGTCAGGTTAGCAGAGTCAGTCGCCGTGCAAGACACGGTCGTCGTGCCCACCGGGAATGTCGAACCCGATGGAGGCGAACAAACGGGCGCCGCAAGTGAACAGTTGTCGCTCGCGATCGGAGCCGAGTAAGTGACAACTGCCGAGCAGACTCCGGCGTCGGTGCTAACCGTGATGTTCGGCGGACAGATGATCTGAGGAGCTTGATTGTCAACGACCGTCACCGTGAACGAGCAGGCAGCCGTATTGCCTGCGGTATCGGTCGCGGTGCAGTTAACGGTAGTCGTTCCCTTTTGGAAGGCCGAGCCAGACTGGGGATTGCACGCGACGCTCGCCCCTGAACAGTTGTCACTGGCAGTCGCTGTATAGGTGACGACAGCCGAGCACAAGCCGGCATCGGTATTCCTGTTGATGTTGGCCGGGCAGGTGATCGCCGGCGGCTGAGTGTCGTTGACTGTGACTGTCTGTTGGCACATTGCAGAGTTTCCTGCCGCGTCTGTCGCAATCCAGGTGATCGTTGTCATGCCGACCGGATATGGAGCCGTAAGCGCCAGCCCATCGCTTCGCGTGCCGGCTGGAGTCACGCTCCCATCAATGTTGTCTGTCGCAGTCGCCGCTCCGGTGTTCACGCTAGCGGAACACTGGTCGGGCGAATTTGATGTCGCCACATTGGCCGCGCAGGTGACTATCGGCGGAGTTGTATCAGCCGCGTTACATGTGTTAAGCAGAATAAACACTTTTTGGCTGTCGGGGGCGGCCACAGCGATGTCCGGCTTGCCGTCACCATTGAGATCGGCGGCGACAAGTCCGAACGGCCCCTGTCCGACGGGGAAATAAGTTGGAGTTGAGAAGGAGCCTGCCCCATCGCCGAGCAAAACAGCTACTGAGGGATTTCCAAACCTCACTTGCACGACGATGTCGGCGTTGTGGTCACCGTTGAAATCAGCAACTCTTACTATGGTTGCGTGATCACCCGTCGCATAGAAAGTGGGAGCGCCGAAGCTGCCCGACCCATTGCCTAAGAGAACGGATACGCCGTTGCTCAATTCATCGGCAACAACAAGATCTAGGTTGCCGTCGCTGTTGAAATCGGCAATCGCAAGCGTGACCGGCGTGCATCCAGCCGGGAAGCTAGTCGGCGGGGCAAACCCGCCCGCTCCGTCGCCTAGCTGGATAGAGACACTGCAACCATTGTGATTCGTTGTGACGAGGTCGAGCTTACCATCTCCGTTGAAATCGGCTGTCGTTATTCCGAAGGGGCCCGACCCAGCAGTCAATATCGTGGCCGGGCTGAACCCGCCCGCGCCGTCTCCGAAGAAGAGGCGCACGTTAATCTTACCCTGATCTGTTACTGCCAGATCGAGATTGCCGTCACGATCAAAGTCTCCAAGCGCCGCATACCTTGCGTTGCCTGGGACCGGGAGGATCGCCGTGGTGGTGAATCCTCCTGCACCGTCACCGAGCATGACTGCGCAGCTAGCACCGGAATAACATGGGATCGCAAGATCGAGCTTGCCGTCGTTGTTGAAGTCTCCGACTTCGACAGAGTTGGGGATGCTCGGTGTTGTGAAATCTCCGCCGTGAGTGAACCCGCCTGCACCGTTGCCCAGGAAGATGGACACAATGTCTGCGCCCTGATTGATCACCATATCAACCTTGCCATCGTTGTTGAAGTCGGCTGCTGCAATGAAAACCGGACCCTGTAATGGAGCGATCTCGGCCGGCGGGCCGAAACTCGGTGTAGTGCATACAGACTGTGGCCGGGTATCACTGACCGTGACAGTGAAAGCGCGAGAGGTGGCATTGCCCGCACTATCGGTCGCAGCGCAATTGACCGTAGTTGCGCCAATCGGGAAGATCGCTCCAGACGGAGGATTGCAGGTGAGGCTTACACTTGAACAATTGTCACTGGCCGTCGCCACGTAGTTCACTACCAATGAGGACAGGCCAGAATCAACATACTTGGTGAAGTTACCAGGACAGATGAGAGTCGGCGGCTGCGTGTCGTTGATCGTGATGGTCTGCTGGCACGTTGCCGAGTTGCCAGCGCTGTCAGTGGCCGTCCATGTGATCGTGGTCGCGCCGACCGGATACGGAGCAGAGAGCGATTGAGCATCACTGCGCACGGCGGTCGGAGTGATCGCGCCATCAACGTTGTCTGTAGCAGTAGCCGTCCCGGTATTCACATTAGCGGAACACTGGTTCGCAGCATTTGGCGCTGCAACGTTCGAAGGACAGATAATCGTCGGCGGAGTTGTATCAGCCGCGCCACAAGTGTTAAGAAAAATCTGCACGTCACTGGCGCCAGCATTGCCAACGCCAAAGTCTGGTTTGCCATCGCGGTTGAAATCAGCGGCGACAACACTGATGGGGCTAGGCCCGACAGTAATGTTGTTCAGCCCGCCGAAATTCCCTGTACCGTCGCCAAGCAGGACCGAGATTCTACCTGCTTCTCTTTGTTGCACGACCAAATCCTGCTTATTGTCGCCGTTGAAATCTGCGACCGCGACGATGGATGGGTTGTCGCCCACCATAACATCAGTCTTGGGGCCAAAGCCGCCCGCTCCATCGCCAAGAAGAACGGAAAGACGGAAAGTCAATTCATTCGCTGTGACTAGATCGAGCTTACCGTCACCATTCAAATCGGCAATGGTAAATCGGTACGGAGTGTAGCCCGCGAGGAAGCTGGTCGGCGGCGCAAAGCCTCCGTTGCCATCGCCGAGCAAGATAGAGCCAGTGCCGTCCCTATAGTTCGTTACTGCGAGATCGTCTTTCCCATCTCCATTGAAATCGGCCGACGTCAGACCGTATGGACCCAAACCAGCCGTGAAGTTCGAAGGCGCGCTGAAGCCGCCCGTTCCGTTGCCGAAGAAGAGCCGTATGACATTTTCATCCTGCTCGGTTACGGCTATGTCGAGCTTGCCATCACGGTTGAAGTCGCGAAGCGCCGCGAATCTGGCGCCCCTCGGAGCTGAAAGGTTCGCTACCGTCGTGAATCCGCCCGCGCCATCTCCGAGCAGGACCGTCACGCTCCCGCCGAAGAAACACGGTACGGCCAGATCAGGCTTTCCGTCGTTATTGAAGTCTCCGGCCTCAACAGAATTCGGTGTGTGAGCTGTTGGGAATTCTCCGACACGAGTGAACCCGCCTGCCCCGTCTCCCAACAGGACGCCCACCGAATCCGTTCCTTGATTGGTGGTAGCTAGGTCAAGCTTGCTGTCGTTGTTGAAGTCGGCGACGGTAACGTAGGTTGGACCTCGACCCGTAAAGAAGTTGCCCGCGTTGGCGAAACTCGGCGAACTGCAAGCCGGCGCTTGAGGAACGACGTTGAATAGAAACGTCTGCGGCTGCCCGGCGATGGTCAGAGTGAGAGATGCTGGGCTGACCTGATAGAGACCAGGAGCGAAGGCGCCGCTTTGGCCACCCGCAATCAGTAGGCAGACGAGGTTAGGCACAAGCACGATCGTCTGCACGCCACTAAAAGGCGTGTAAGCCGCATCGAGATAAGAGGACAACAAGTACTGACCCGAATAGCTGGCGGGGTCGATGGTGATACTAGTGTTGTTGAGCGTCAAGGTGTTGCCGCTGGACTGCGCGGCGATGGTATTGCCGACGCTCACCACGTGCCCGCCGCTGTCAACGGCAAAGAGGAAATTGGAGGAGAAGCCCGGGATTGCAACGTGAGAGCCTGAGTCAAGAAAATAGTCCATATTAGGCACAAGCACTATCGTCTGGGGGCCTCTGAGCGAGATGTATGCCGCATCGAGATGAGAAGACAATTGGTAGTGCCCCGTAAAACCTCCTGGGTTTATGACAAGGCTCGCGTTATTCAAGGTTAGCGTGTTGCCATCTGCCTGGGCGGCAACTGGATTACTGACATTTATCACATGCCCGGTGCTGTCAACTGCAAAGGTGAAATTAGGGGCGAAGCCCGGGATCGGAACGTGAGTTCCATTATCAAGGACGTAGACCATGTTAGGCACAAGGACTACAGTCTGGACTCCTCTGAACGAGGTATATATGCCGCATCGAGATGCGAAGACAGTTGGTATTGCCCTGCATAGCTTCTTGGGTCGACAATGATGCTCGCGTTATTCAACGTGAGAGTGTTGCCGCTGGCCTGTGCAGCAACAGGATTGCTGATGTTAGTCACCTGTCCGCTTCCGTCAACCGTGAAGGTGAGGTCAGAAGAAAAGCCCTGATGCTGGGCGCGCGCACCTGTGTCGAGATGGTATGTCCCTGGCGGAAGCTGCACCGTCTGCGATCCTCGATACTCGGTCAACCTGTCAGAAATCAGGAAGTAATGTCCCGTATAAGCGCCGGGATCAATGTTGACTTGAAACGTAGGCGAGGCTTTTGTTAAAAACATGCCGGTCATTAGAAAAGTCGCGGCGAAGGCCAGCGAGACTAGCAGCCGAGAAATCCGCGCAGATTCCAACATTTTGATTCTTCTCATCATGATACACGCTCCTTCTTTCCAGTTATCGAGTGGTTAATTGATCGAGTCGCCTCAAGGGCCTGAGACGTTCTCATGAGTTGGCAGCCCAGCCAATCAGGCGCAGGAAAGACAGCGAATCAAGGCAGACACACAAGCGTCCTGCGGGCGTTTCGCTGAAATGAATCTCGCCGCGCTCCGTCGCGCGATAGATCGAGCGCGCGCTTGTGCCGGCCACAGCTGCCGCTTCGTCGACGCTGACCATTCGAGCCATCGCCGCGCAACCAGCGCACCAGGCCAGCGCCGGACTGGCGTATCTTCTGAGCACGACGGTCTCTTCAATGTCTAACCTGATTTCGGTTCGCTTCTTTCCCTTCACTTCGCCTCCAACGATCACCGCGCAGGCTTGCGGCCCTGGTGACCGAACTTCGATCCGTTGTTTTATTGTTCCGATCAGGGCCTGGTGATGCGAGCGCCACATACGGCTGCCGAAAAGCTCTCGGCAATGGCTCGGAACGGCGCTGACGATACCTTTAAGCGGGTTGGAAGTCTTCACAAAGACTTCACATTCTCATCACATTCGTATCACAATGATCGACCGAAACCGGCAGCTAGGCGAGACGAGGGAGAAAAACCCCTGCATGCGCGCGTGGCGGGTTTCGCACAGATACAGCGCATGTGTGAATGGGGACAGAGAGAGATCGGTTCCCACTATGCGTTCTAGATCTTCATTCCAGACCTCGGCGGTACCTATCCTACGCCGAATGAAGGTCTACGAAGGCTATAGGCTGGGCAGGCGTTTTCCGTGATGAAACATTTGCGCGCAACGCACCATCTATTATTGGAGACGCGGAAGTGTCTATTCTTATGCTTAGGTTCAAGCATTCACCTTTCAGACAGTCATGAACGCGCAAACAAAACCCCTTTACGAATTCGGTCCTTTTCGTCTTGACCCGAAAGAGCACACTCTGCTGCGCGCGGGAGAGGCGGTCCCGCTCACGCCTAAAGTTTTTGATACGTTGCTTGCCCTTGTCGAAAGCGGCGGCCAGCTAGTCGAGAAAGACGAGTTGATGAATCGCGTCTGGCCGGACGCGATCGTTGAAGAGCGCGGCCTGACACAAAACATATTTCTGCTCAGAAGAGTGCTGGGCGAAGATGGCGCGCAAGCGAAATATATCGAGACCGTCCCCAAGCGCGGATACCGCTTCGTGGCTGAAATCAATCAGCGCCCAAACGGCCAGATGGACTTGATTGTGCAGCGGCGCACGAGCGCCCGACTGAAGATCGAAGAAGAGACCGACATCGGCAATTGGAATGTCGCAAATGCCGCGACTGACCCGTCCAGCCGCGAATCGAAAAAACGCGCGCGCAAGTTTACTATTGCGATGGCTGCCGCGGCGCTGCTGGTTGTGCTGGGAGCGGCGTTCTACGGGTTGATAGGGAATCGCGTAAAACCCGGAGAGACTGCGCCGCGCATAAAATCAATCGCCGTGCTGCCGTTCAAGGTGCTGAATTCAGATGATAACGGATACCTGGGAATCGGGCTGGCCGATGTCTTGATTACGCGGCTTGGCAATCTCAAGCAGATCAGCGTGCGCCCGACGAGCGCCATACTCAGGTACAGAGACCGCGAGTTTGACCCTGTGGCCGTGGGCCGCGAGCAGCGAGTCGATGCTGTGCTGGAAGGCCACGTGCACAATCTGGGCGAGCGCATTCGCATCACCGTGCAGTTGATCAGCGTCCGCGACGGGTCGCCCGTATGGGCCGAGCAGTTCGATGAAAAGATGAGGGACCTCGCTGCGGTCGAGGATGCCATCTCCAGGCGTCTGGTCGGGGCGCTCGCGCTCAAACTGGACGCGGAGGAGAAGCAGCGACTGGCCAAACGCTACACCGACAACACAGAGGCTTACCAGCTCTACATCAAGGGCCGCCACTTCTGGAACAAACGCGATGAGGAGGGCCTGCGGAAAGCCATCGCTACCTTTCGGCAGGCGATTGATCTTGACCCGACTTACGCGCTCGCCTATGCCGGGCTGGCCGACTGCTACTCCTTTTTAGGGTCGGCTTATTTCGACCCGCTCCCGCCGAAAGAGGATATGCCGAAAGCCAAAGCAGCAGCCGTCAGGGCCGTCGAACTGGACGACACGTTAGCCGAAGCGCACTCGGCGTTGGCTTTCGTTCAAGGTTGGTACGATTTGGATTGGCCCGGCGCGGAACGCGAATTAAAGCGCGCGCTGGAGCTGAACTCCAACTATGCGACCGCGCATCAAAGATACGGCTGGTACTTCTTAGCGATGGGGCGGCTGGATGAAGCGCTGGCCGAGATGAAACGCGCGCAGGAATGTGATCCGCTGTCGCCGGTTATCAACATCAACATCGGCGGCTTCCTCTACTATCAACGCCGCTACGACCAGGCGCTTGAGCAGTTTCAAAAGATGGCAGAGATAGACCCAAGCTTCAGTTGGAATCCTACCTGGGCAGGCATGGCATATTTGGAGAAAGGCGATTTCACGCGCGCCATCGCAGGGTTCCAACAAGAGAAGCAACCCTGGGAGCAAGGCGTATGGGGGCTTGGCGTGGCCTACGCGCGGTCAGGAAAACCAGCGGCGGCACGGAACATATTGAGTAGATTTCAGGAATTCGCCAGACAGCGTTATGTATCGCCTTCCGCGTTCATCCTGATCTACACGGCGCTGGGAGAAAAAGATCAGACATTCGCCTGGCTTGAGAAAGCTTATGAAGAGCGCGATTTTGATCTCGGCGTGCTGAAAGTTGATCCGAAGCTCGACCCGCTGCGCTCAGACCCGCGATTTACAGACCTGCTCAGGCGCGTCGGCCTCCCACAATAAAGTCGAAAGGTCGAAGCGAGCACAACAGGATTCGCTTTGCTCGCTTCGACCTTTCGACTTTTCCGCGCGCTTTGACTTTTATTTATTCGCTATCTCGGCACTGAGGAATTTCAGCAGCGCGGTGTTGAACTCGCATACTTGGACTTGGGAAGAGCGTACGAGAAGAGCGATGAGATAGAGCAGGCGCTACAGAGCTACCTTGAAGCAACGCGGCTGGCTACATCTTTCGAAGGCGTCACCGAGGTCTTCTATCAACTCGGTGATCGCCATGTGCAGGCCTTAGTACGGCGAGACGTCGACTTCTGGTTGAAGACTTGTTTGACTAGAGGGGAACTGATTAACTAGCGTCGGCCTATCGGCAGACTACAGTTGTTTACGACTACTGACGTAACGTCCAAGTCTCTTTTTCGCTTTCGTATGAAAGGGTTGCTCAAATGAGATTCATCGCTGTCTCATTCCTGCTTGCCACGCTTGCGTTAGCGTCGTGTAGGCGAAGCGAAGGTGTAACAAACATCAACTCCGCTGCGCACGCAGCGAACGGAATTGAAGAGACATCCCCCAACCGGACTAATCCACATGAATCGTGCGTGAATGTTAACACCGCCACAAGCGAAGAGTTGACGAGACTGCCCGGAGTTGGCGACATCACGGCTCGCAAGATTGTCGTTTACCGCGAGCGGCACGGGCGGTTCCGCCGCCCCGAAGAGATAATCATCATCGAAGGCTTCAGCGAGCGGAAGTATCGAGCAATCGCTGCCCTGGTTTGTGTTGAGTAGGTTGGGGCCGTGATTCGCTATGTCGTCACTGGCGCGGCGGTGTGGCTGACAGCGGTCGCGGCGGAAACGCCTCGATGCTCGTCCTCAACTTCTCAATCCGTTCTGGTAGGTTCGCTCCAAAACAACCGCTGGCCCCGCCACCCGGAACGGGAATTGGCATTTCGTTTCCAAGCAAGCCCACGTCGAGATAGAGCGCTCCTTCTTTCCAGACCCACTGAGGGAGGAGAAGGTCGACAGCCCCAAGAAGAAGCTCAACGCGGCGTTGACCTTCCGTCGGAATCCTGATTTGCGAGAATTCCGGCGCCAACTTAAATCCCGGCGTGGGGTGTACTGCTTGATCTTCTTGAGCAAGCAACCTGGCTCGAATTGTAGACACGGCAGCCACGTCCTTATTTCCTTGTTGTGCAGCGGCACTTCCTTGTTGTGCGGCGGCCGACGCGCAAGGCATGGCGGCAATCAACAGAACACCTAGAAGACTGTTCACTTGGACCTCCTTGCACGGCGCTCAGCGAGGATTTAACGACACCAATATTAGACCTGTCCGATTGTC
Organism: Acidobacteriota bacterium; assembly: GCA_038040445.1. NCBI lineage: Bacteria > Pseudomonadati > Acidobacteriota > Blastocatellia > Candidatus Onstottus > Candidatus Onstottus frigus. The sequence goes on from JBBPIG010000013.1 coordinate 104,641, forward strand.
GTTTGCAATATCGTGCGCTAAAGTAAATCATCTTCGTCGGATGTTCTCTCATCGAATGCAAGTCGAGCTTCCCATACTGGTAGAAGTCAGGCGAGGCGACCTGGTCGAATCGCGACACCGTGGCGCAATCGTAGTAGCCGAGCCCGGCGGCAACATCATCGCGCGTCTGGGCGACGAGGCTTTCATCACCTCCACGCGCTCGACCATCAAGCCAATTCAAGCAATCCCGTTCGTCACCGGCGGCGCGGCTGATCACTTCAGCGTAGACGAGCGCGAGCTTGCAGTCGTGTGCGCGTCGCACGAAGGCGAGCAGATTCACACCGAAACAATCGCCGGGATGCTCGCGCGCGCGGGACTCGACGAAACGGCGCTGCGATGTGGAGCTCAACCTCCTTACGACGCCGAAACGGCGAAGAGGCTCGAAGCGGCCGGGCAGCCCTTCACTCAGCTTCACAACAACTGCTCGGGAAAGCATACAGGGATGCTGATGACAGCGGTGCTCAAGGGGCTCCCGATCGACGACTACGTCTCCGCTGATCATCCCGTGCAGCGCGAGATAGTCTCCACCTTCGCGCGCTTCGCCGGCCTCGACGAAGACTTTCCGACTGCAATCGACGGATGCAGCGCTCCGACGTTTGGTGTTCCGCTCCGCTCGCTTGCCGTAGCGTTTGCCCGTCTGGCCAATCCTTCGGATCAAGATAGTGCTGTCGCGCAGGCGGCTCATCGCGTCGTGGCGGCTATGATCAATCACCCTGAGATGGTGGGCGGAACAAAAGGGCGCTTCGATACTGAACTGCTGCGAGCCGCCCACGGCAAGCTGATTTGCAAAATCGGCGCTGAAGCCGCGTATTCCGTCGGAGTGCTTCCCAGCGAGCAGTTCCCACGCGGCATCGGCATCGCATTCAAGATGGAGGACGGCTCATATCGTGGCCTCGGCCCGACGGTCGTGGAGACGCTGCGACAACTGGGTGTGCTCGATCAACATGAGGGGGCCAACTTAGCGGCGTATCATCGCCCGGTGGTTGAGAATCGTCGTGGCATGAACGTCGGCGAGGTGCGTGCAGTATTTAAACTATGAACCAGGCTATTCGCGCTCTTTTTCCGGTCACTCAGGAATACGTCTACCTGAACCACGCAGCGGTCGCGCCGCTGTCGACGCGAGTGCGCGATGCAATGAACGCGCTCGTCGAGGACGTGACTCGCAATGGCTCCGCGAACTACAGCGACTGGCTTGAAACCTACGAACGGACTCGCGAGTCCGCTGCGCGTTTGGTCAACGCTCGCATGCACGAGATAGCGTTTATGCGAAACACCTCGGAGGCGCTGTGTGCGGTAGCCAACGGCATCGATTGGCGCGAAGGCGATAACGTCGTCACTTGCGCCGTCGAGTTCCCCGCGAATGTATATCCCTGGATGCGGCTGTGCGAGGAGCGGGGCATTGCGATGAAATTCGCCGAAGAGCGCAACGGCCGGGTCGACACCGGCGAGTTGCTCTCGAAAGTAGACGATCGCACGCGCGTCGTGGCGATCAGTTGGGTCCAATTCGCAAGCGGCTTCCGTTCGGACCTCGCGCGCATCGGCAAGTTCTGCCGTGAACGCGGCATCGTCTTCGTAGTTGACGCGATTCAAGGCCTCGGCGGACTAAGGCTCGATGTCGAACGCGACTTCGTCGACGCGTTCGCCGCCGACGCACACAAGTATTTGCTCGGGCCTGAAGGCATCGCACTGCTCTACGTTTCGGATCGCGTGATCGATCGCATCAAGCCGACGGTGGTCGGTTGGACTTCGGTCAAGAACCATGAGCAATACCTGAATTACGAACTGGACTACCGCGACGGCGCTGGGCGTTTCGAGTGTGGAACGCTAAACACTGCCGGAGTCTACGGCCTGGGGGCGGCCCTCGATTTGTTCCTCGAAGTTGGACCCGAAGAGATCGAGACATATCTCGTAGGACTGAGCGATTATCTGGCCGAGCAATTGACGACGAAGGGCTACGAGGTGGTCAGCTCACGCCGCCCCGGCGAGACCTCGGCGATAGTCACCTGCAAACACGAACGCCATGCGCCCTTAGACCTGTACCGGTTGCTGCGGTCGAAGAACATCCTCACTGCTCCTCGGGTGAATCGTTTGAGGATATCGCCTCACTTCTATAACACTCGTGAAGAGGTGGACGCACTCGCCGATGCGCTGCCGGATTGAAGGAGCGCAGGCTCGATCGTAACCCGCAGTTGAGGGGCCTGGTTTCGCAACCAATCGAATTCATGCCTCAGGCTGCCCACCGGGGGCGCGTTGGGTTCTTGCGCGCGCTAGTCGGATAGCGTTGAGGCAATCCCAACGGGATTGCAGCCCAGAGCCCAAGGTTGCTGTACTCGGCTACCTTGGGTGGAGCAGCGGTGGTCCAGTCGCAACCCCAACGGGATTGCGTCCCGCACCGGCAAGATTCACGATGTTTCAGAGCCAGTCTTAAACACTGTGCTCGCACTTTCATCGGTTCCCTCAGGTCTTTTTGCGTAGCGCCATATTAGCGTCACGTGTCAAGCGGCTGGCTCCTGAAGAACCACAACTAGCGGTCTGGGCCGCAACCCCGATTGGGGTTGGCCGCTATGTACATCTGTCGCCAGGTAGCCGAGTGCGGCAACCTTGGGCTCCGGGCTTCAATCCCGTTGGGATTGCCTTCCACAACTAAGCCTGGCTCACTGACAAATTGTCACCGCCTGGCCTTCCACACAAAACCCCGTCGCGCACCAGGGCTTGTCCATCAGTTGAATTTTGGTGCTCATCGGCATATATTCAATAACCTATCGGTTTTGCTCTTTGCACGGGCCGAGGGTATTGCATTTGATTCAAAAAAGAGAGGAGCACAAATCATGTCAATTAGATTAGGAGACGAAGCACCAGACTTCACCGCGGAAACAACCGAAGGCTCGATCCGGTTCCACGACTGGATGGGTGACAAGTGGGCGGTTCTGTTTTCTCACCCGAAAGACTTCACCCCGGTGTGCACCACCGAGCTGGGAGAAGCTGCTCGACTTAAACCCGAGTTCGAAAGAAGAAACTGTAAGATCATCGGCTTGAGCGTCGACCCCGCACACTCGCATACGAAGTGGGCGGTCGACATCGAAGAAACTCAGGGTCAGAAGCTGAACTTCCCCGTGATCGCCGACGCCGACCGCAAGGTCTCCGACCTGTACGAGATGATTCACCCGAACGCCAGTGAGACATTCACAGTGCGTTCGGTATTTGTGATCGGCCCGGATAAGAAGATAAAGCTGATGATCACATATCCGGCGAGCACCGGGCGGAACTTTGACGAAATCCTGCGAGTGATTGACTCACTACAGCTCACCGCGAAATATAGCGTCGCGACTCCAGTGAACTGGAAAGATGGCGACGATGTGATCATCGTGCCGGCCGTATCTGACGAAGACGCTAAGCAGAAATTCCCCGGAGGGTGGAAGACGCTGAAGCCTTACCTGCGCATCGTTCCGCAGCCCGGCAAGGAGAAGGGCGCAAGCGGCGACTAATCACTCCGCCGGACGTCGTCACGACATCAAGGGCATCGCAGGGCCCCGGTAGTCGCAATGAATCTGAGGTAAACGCTCAGTCTCATCGCGGCTGCCGGGGCCTTTGGTCTTATCGGCCAAAAGATGCGCAGCGAGTCGATTCAGAAATAAAAAGGATTTGTTGGCTGGCCGGCGGATTAGCGAGCTTCGCGGATCAATCGCCGCCTTCAGGGGCTTCCTTCAATTTGCGCTTGGCGAGTTGCTGGCGGACACCCTGCGTGTAGAGCTTCACGAACTCCAGTATCGACAGCGTCTGAGGCGCGCCCTCGTAGTAAAACGTACAAGCGTTGCCGACTTCGCGCTGGAGCAATCGCAAATCCATCGGATCGAGCGGGAACTTCAAACAGGCTTGAGGCGCGTGCGGAGTCGTGTAGATTGCGCATCGGGTGTTAAAAGGACCTTCGTCGACAAAGAACGGGCATTGGAATTGAATCTTGCAGCAGAGACCGCAGCGATTGCACTCGCCGCGTTGATACGCCTTATAGCGATAAAGAATGTTGTCGGGCAGCAGGTTTGACAAAATCGTACGGCGCAGGGCTCCCCAGGTGTGAATCGAAAACGGCGCGTGCGCGACTTTTTTCGTAACGGCAACGGTCATCTGCCAGTACATCCAGCGGCGTGATGGTACCTCGCTTGGAAGGGTTGCAGCTTCGGGCTGGTCGGCAATGATGTTATTGAAAACGTGAAGGACGCGGCTCTCCGGCTGCTTGTCTTGCGTCATTAATTATCCTTTTGTTCAAGAAAATGATTGAGGTGCTCCAGACCGTGCAGACCAAACATCTGGGTATTGCGTCCAACTAGCGAAGCCACCAAAGTGATGCAAGAGCGAACCTATGGTATCACAAAGAAAAGGCAAAGGGAAAAAGGGAAAGGCCCCGCTTCCGGGTGCATCTCTCACCCGACTCTTGCTCGTTTCGCTTCTCTGACCGCTCGATTTGATCTATACTGCGCACGATTTTGCCGAAGCCGAATGTACAATCCAGAGGCCGGCGTTAAGACGGCTGTTCGCAGGAGTCCAAGCGATGGCGGCAGCAAGGTTCTGCTCTGAATGCGGCGAGCAACTGAGGGTGAAGCGCGTCAGTTCCCTGCCCTTTCGTTCGTTCTGCTCTCGCTGTTCTCCCCGTTTCAGGCGCGCTCGCCTGATGTTGATTGCGGCTCCCGTCTTGTGTGCCGCAATCGGATTCGCCATCGGTCATTACGCCTCGGCGCGCGAGCCTTTCTTTTACATCGGCACTCCGGTCGAGTCGAGCGCAAGCCGTACTGCTCCTTCCACAGACCACACCTCAGCTCATTCACCAGCCGCAACCGAAGCTCGCACGCAACGTGAAAGGCTGGTCATCTCATCGAGCGGAGCGGATGCGATCTGCGGAGCACGAACGAAATCAGGCAAGCCATGTCAGCGCAAAGTTAAGAGCGGCGGTTACTGCTGGCAACACCGCTCGAAGTAGCCGGCGAGGAGCCGGGCTCAAGCCGCCGAGAATCGGTTCGCGTCCTCAAGGCGCGACACAAAACCCGAGCGTCCAACTCAGCCCTCCAGCGAGACCTTGCGCTGATCGAGGCGCTGATCGAGGCGCTGCTCGGGCTACAAGTTCACAAAGAGGCAACGCGTTTCTGCAACTCAGTCGCGATGATCGCAGGATCGTCGTTGGGAGAGAAGCTCACCGCCTCGCCTATAGTAACTTTGATCCGGCCGCCGCGCGCGAAGTGCTCCCCACGTTTCTTAACCTCATACAAGCCATCGATCCGCGCCGGTACGATCTGAACGTTCAGCTTCCTGGCAAGCAAGCCAATGCCTTCCATGAATGGTTTCATCTGACCGTCCGGAGTGCGCGCGCCTTCGGGAAACACCAGCACGCTGTAGCCGCGGTCCATTGTCTCGCCCGCAAATGCGAAGCTCCTGCGAAAACCGCTCTTTTGCGGAAGTGGAAACACGTTGAACAACGAGACTACGAGCACGTACGCCGCGAACCAGATCAGCCGACTGAACCAGCCCGGGCCTGCCTGAGGATGACGCCAGCCGCGCAGGACTTCTCCTTCCATCGCAATGGCGAGCTTCCTTTGAAACCTCGCCGGCAGCGCTAGAAGAATCACTGCCGCGTCCACCATCGTGATGTGATTTGCTATAAACAACACCGGGCCTTGAACGCCTCTCAATCGCTCTTTTCCGATTACCGTCGCGCGACTCATCAATCGCGTGAGCGGCAGGATAACGAGATGGAAAACGGCGAACCGAATCCACGTGGCGGGAAAGCGCTGTGTCCACTCCGGGTATTCGTACTGAACCGCCGTCTCGCGCGCGCCCTCGCGAATTATCCTCTCGAGATCGCCTATGGTGGTCGCAGCAGTAAAAGCGGCTTCGTCAATGTCGACCTGATAATGGTCTTCGAGCGCGCCGAGTAACTCGACTCGCCCGAGCGAATCGAGCTTCAGATCCGACTCGAGATTCGCCGATTGATCGACGGTAGCCAGAGATTCGCCACTGACGCGTGCAACAGCGCTCAATATGAACGATGTCGGCGCGACTTGCCCATCGCCGTCTACTGACCTCTGATCTCTGGCCTCTGACCTCTGATTTACCTTCTCCTTCACTAGAAGCTTGCGGATCTTCTGCGTCGGGGTTCGCGGAAAATCCTCTTCGGGCCAAATGATCCAACGGCGCATCTGCTGATAAGGACTGAGCGTCTCGTTAGCGCGCTTCAAGATCGAAGCTACATCGGCTTGCTCGTCTCTCAGCAGCAGCACAGCAAACGGTTCGGGGCCCTGGGGAGTGTAGCTTTCGACCACCGCGCTATCTCGAACCTCGGGTTGCGCATTCAACGCGGCCTCAAGATCGTCGGGGTAGATGTTCAAGCCCGCCGACGTTACGATCACGTCTTTCTTGCGTCCCTTAAAATAGAGGTTCCCTTGTTCGTCCAATTCCCCTACGTCGCCGGTTCGCAGCCAACCTTCTTCGTTTGTCATTGGCCGCAGCCCGCCGCCCCAGTAGCCCGGCGACACGTTTTGGCCGCGCACCAGGATCTCGCCGCGCTCATCGAGCTTCACTTCGTGTCCGGGAAGCGTCTTGCCGATAGACCTGCGGCTGAGATTGAAAGGATGATTGACCGTGATCAGCGCAGCGGCCTCGGTCATCCCGTAGCCCTGCACAACAGCGAACCCCAGCCTTCGCCAGAACGCTTCGGTTTCAGGAGACAACGCGGCCCCGCCTGATAGCAACGACCAGAACTTCCAACCGAACTGACGATGAACTCTGCGAAATGTCCACCATCGTTTGAGGAAGTGCTGGTGTTCAGCCGCGATGAGTTTCCGCTTGAACGCTTCGCCTTCGCCTCGCGCCTCGTAGTCCCGCTCGATCTTGTTTCGCAGAGTGTCGAGCACCCGCGGCACGCTGACGATAACCGAGATGCGATGCTTCTTAACGGTCTCGATAATCTCAGAGGGATTCAGGGAGTCTTGAAAAACAATCTCGCCCGCGAGCAATTGCGGAACAATGATACCCATAAACTGGCCGAAGACATGACTCAATGGAAGCAGGTTAAGAAATCGCACCGGATGAACAAGACGTTCGTACTTCAGATATTTTTTAATTTCCGGTTCCAGAGGGTTGATATTAGCGAGCAGGTTGCCATGGGTGAGACAGACGCCCTTTGGCTCGGCGGTCGTCCCTGAAGTAAAAATGATTTCGGCGATGTCGCTTTCAACGATTTCGACCGGCGGATAAGGCTCAGCCGAATGAAGTGCAAGAACGTCGGACAGCTCTTCAAGCCAAAGGGCCGGCAAATTCATCTTCGAATCGCGCAGTCGCACGCCGCTTGAGAGAATCAGCTTTGCTCCTACTTGCTCCTGGACTCGATCTGCGAATTCGGCGGAGGCTTCAAAATCGAGCGGCACAACGATCACACCGCGCAGCAGACAACCGAAGAAAGCGGCCACCCACTCAGGGCAGTTTTCCGCCCAGAACAACACGCGGTCGCCTTTTGATATGTTCCGAGTTTCAAGCTCACGCGCGAATTGAAACGCCGTCGTTCTCAAACGGGCGTACGACCAGCGCGAGACTCTGAGCCCGCGGCGATGCGCGAGCGCTGTTTGTGACCCGTGCTTCTCGCAGTCATCAAGAAGACTCAGAAGGTTCTTGCGCATGGTCTGACCGAAGGAGCGTTCGGCTACTCTGTCACGGCCTCAAAGCGGCGGCCACGATTATCATAAGCTCCACCTGACAGGCTTAACCAGCCGTGCCTTGCGCGCCCCGGCCGCGTCAGATTGTGTGCCGCCCTGGGCGCCGCGCTTGCTATAATTCCAGGTGCGGCCATTGATGTCTTTCAAATCGGAGTTTCACTTTGGACAATTTAGTCTTATCAAACATTTTCTACCGTAAGACCCGAACGGTGACAACGATGGCGGGAGTGGCGTTAGGCGTAGTCCTCGTCGTCCTCACCGTCGGGATTGCTCACGGCTTCTTGCACGATCAAGGCAGGCGCAACGCCGCCGTCACGGCTGAAATCATTTTCGGGCCGCCGGGCTCGACGTTCGGTCTGAGTCTGAATCCAACGCTGTCGCTGCCCCTGAACCTGGCAGGCGAGATCCGATCTATCGACGGCGTAAGCGCGGTTGTTCCGGTCGGCCAGTATCTAAGCGGCCACGTCATTGACGGAATCGATTACGACTCGTTCACGCGTGTATCCGAACTGCGGGTAGTGGAAGGACGCCCTCTTCAATCCGGGGACGAAGCTATCATCGATCGCATTCAGCAGGAGCAGCGAAATTTGAAGGTGGGCGACGAGATGGACGTTTTTAATCGCCCTTTTCGCATAGTCGGCATATTTGAGCCCGAATCACTCGCACGAATAAAGGTACCGCTGACGACGATGCAACAGTTCTTGAATCGTCAGCTATGTTCGATGTTGCTGGTGAAGCTCGCCGATCCGTCGAGGCAGGAAGAGGTGGCTGCGCAGATCAAAGAGGTCTTTCCGGAGCACAGCGTGACGCTGACTCGCGATCTGCCAATACTGATTGGGCGAGGCATTCCGGCGCTTCAAACGTTCTTAACGGTAGTGATCGCGCTGTCCATCATGGTTAGCTCGCTGGTCATTCTGCTGACGATGTACACGACGGTAGCCGAGCGGACGAGACAAATCGGGGTGCTCAAGAGCCTGGGCGCTTCAAAAGCGTGGATCGCGGCCGACATCGAAAAGGAGGCCCTGCTGATAAGCGCGTTGGGTGTGCTGGTAGGCTCGCTGGTGGCGGTCGCCGGCAAATACTTCATCACTCATCTGACGCCGCTCAGTGTCGAGCTTGAGCCGCTGTGGTTGTTCTATGCGCTCGCGCTAGGATTGCTGGCGGGAGGGTTGGGCGCGCTTTACCCGGCGCTTAGAGCAGCAAACCTGGACCCGGTCACGGCACTCGCCTATGAATGACGGCGTTCAGCGTTGCGCGCAGGAAGCGACGATGTGAACAGCACGCGCGCAGAGACGTGCTCACCCTGCGCTTCCTGCTCTTTTCGCTCCTAGCACGCAGTCCTACTGTCCTGTAATATCACGCCTGGAACGTCAAGGAGTCCCGATGTATTGCCCGAGTTGCGGCTCAAACAATCAAGCTGAAGTGAAGTACTGCACGCGATGCGGGACCAACCTCGGAGTCGTGTCCGAAGCGCTCACCGGCAAGATTGCAGGGAATTTGGGGACCGATGAACGTATGGCGAAGTTGATGAAGGACTATTACCGTGGCCGGCGCGACACAATCACCGGCGCCGTTCTCATTCCGGCCGGGCTTTTGATCATGGCGATCATGGCGTTCGCGGGAATGAAGCCCATCGGAGCGTTCTTCATCATTTGCTGGATGTTCTTCTGGGGAGCGGCGGCGCTCGCGGGCGGGTTGGGGAAATGGATCGCCTCTCGCACTGAGATGAAATCGCTCGGATATGGTTTCCAGAGCCAGTTCCAAGGCGCGCCTTTGCAGCAAGGTGCGCCGGCCGGTCGAGCGGAATTGCCGCCTGGCGGTTACTCGACCGGGCCTGTCGGTCCCGGCAGCGTCACCGAACAGACCACTCGGCAACTCGATGCAGGCAGATATACGCGCCCGCCCGAACACGAGCAAGAACCGAGATAAGGAGGCAAACGTGTACTGTCCAAGCTGCGGCTCAAACAATCAAGAGGACGTGAAGTTCTGCAATCGATGCGGTACGAACCTTGCCGTCGTCTCTGATGCGCTTGCCGGGAACCAGACGGGCGCGCTTGAAACAGACGAGCGGGTGGTGAAGCTGCTCAAGGACTACTACCGCAGCCGGCGGATGACGATCATCGGGGGTGTTGCATCGTTGATCGCGCTGTTCAAGTTGACGATTATCCTCTTGATTGGCTTCCCCGAGAAATTGATGCTGCTGGCGGTACTGGCAGGCTGCCTGTTCCTTTACGGGATAGTCTCGCTGATGTGGGGATTACATAAGTGGAACGACTCGAGCAGCGAGATCAAAGCGCTTGGGATCTCGCCGCCCAAAGGAAAAAGGTTGGCGGCAGCGCCGGAGCAACTGCGACTCGCGGCCGAGCAGGCGAGCATAAGCACGCCGCGGTTCACGACCGACCCGATCAAGATTCCGGGCAGCGTCACTGAAAAGACGACGCACCTGCTCGAGGAGCGCGATTACAAGTGACTTGTGTCATCGGGTAGTGTCCTAATCTTGTGTTGATATTTGTAGGTGCCCTGGCGTACGACCGATGACGGGCGACGGAATATTTGGACTGCGGCGGCCTTTGTGCGTTGCCGCCGCTTTTGGTTATCGCCCACGAAACGACAGAAAGCGGTGTCAACGCAAAGACGCCACCGCAGTCCAAATACGCGCTCGCCGGATAGTGTCCTAGTCGACCAACACAAGATTAGGACACTACCTGTCATCGGTGGTCTATGAGTTCTTAAGAATTGCATTGCCAGCGCCGCATAGACCACGGATGGAAACTGATTCGGCCGATTTGCGCGGATACTCCTCCTTCACGCGGCACGGGTTCGAGGTTCACATCGGAGCTTGATATGTACTGCCCAAACTGCGGCTCAAACAACCAGGCGGAGATAAAGTTCTGCACGAGATGCGGAACGAATCTCAACCTAGTCTCGGAAGCACTCAGCGGTAAGTCCGCAACTCCGTCCCAGCTCGACGAGCGGATGGTGAAGCTGCTCAAGGACTACTATTCGAGTCGCCGATCCTCTCTAATTGGAGCGATCACGCTTCCCCTTGGCCTTGCGCTCTTAACGGCGATGTTCGTGACCGGCTTCCCCGAGCATTTGATGGTGTTCGCGTTGCTCGGACTTGGGCTGACGATCTACGGCGCAATCGCCGGCATCTGGGGAATCGAGCACTGGATAGACTCGACCAGCGAGATGAAGGCGCTCAATATTGCCGTACCGACCCACTCATTACCTGCCGCTTCGAGAGATAAACTCGACACCTCGCGGATCACGTCAATTCCCACCCTGGTTGAGCGCTACTCGACTGATCCCATCGATCCCGGCAGCGTCACCGATGGCACAACCCGGCAGCTTGAAGGGCCGGCTCCTAAACGATCCGCGGAGTTGCAGTCAGAGTAAGTCGTCGGGATCAGAGTCAATCGTTGTCTCGCAAGGTCTGTCGTGCTTAGCAGGAAGTCTTTCGGGAAATCAGATTGACCCGGCCGCGAACAACTACGTATCATCCCGGTATGAGTAAGCCACTGATCATCGAGGACGAACCGCTGACTCCTGAGCTGGCGCGAGCGTTTGAGAACGCGAGGCGCAACCTGCTCTGGTTCGACGCGCACGTCGAAGAACTAGAGGTCTACAAGCGGTATCGCGGCCGTTACGTCGCCGCGGCTGGCGGGGAACTGTTTGTCGCGGATACCGCCAAAGAGGTCAGAAGGCTGGCTCTCGAAACCCATCCCGATGATCTGGCGCACACATTCAACGCGAGAGCTGAGCCGCATCTCTGCAGGCGCCCTCTCTCAGATTGAAACTCGTTAATCCAGCCGTTAATATCACTGCTTACCGAGGCAGCGCTTGCTTCGCAAAAGACCACCCAGCTATGAGTGCGACAGAAGAACTGACTAAGGCTACTGCGGAACAAATCCAGCGCCTATGCGATGAGATTGTTCGCTGTTTTCATCCTGAGAGAATCATCCTCTTTGGCTCTTACGCCTATGGTGACCCGTCGCCCGACTCTGACGTGGACCTTCTGGTCGTTATGCCATTTGAAGGAAGCTCACGTGAACAAGCTGCGAGAATTCGGAGCCTGATCGATACGCCGCTCGCCCTCGATCTTCTTGTTCGAAGCCCGAACCAGATTTCTGAACGCTTGGCAATGGATGACTTTTTTATCAGCGAAATCACGAAGCAGGGCAAGGTGCTTTATGAAGCCCATCACGCTTGAATGGGTCGACAAGGCCCGCGGGAAAACGGATTGACCCCGCTAGCGACGACTACGTATCATCGTGCTATGAGTAAGCAACTTGTCATCGAAGACGACCCGCTGACGCCCGAATTGGCACGGGCGTTTGAGAACGCGAAGCGCAACCGATTATGGTTCAACGAGCACGTTGAGGAGCTTGAGGTCTACAAGCGGTATCGCGGCCGTTACGTCGCCGCGGCTGGCGGGGAATTGTTTGTCGCGGATACCGCCAAAGAGGTTAGACGGCTTGCTCTCGAAAACCATCCCGATGATCTCGCGCACGTGCGATACATTCAACGTGAAAAACTGAGCCGAATCTATGCTTGTCATCGGTGAGTGGTTGATTTGCGAGGATGGCGTCATAAGACCGACCCTTGCGGGCGTGGTGCGTACTTCTGATGGCCAGATGGTTGACGTTCCCTTTCTCCTTGATGCTGGAGCTGATCGCACGGTCTTCAGCGCAGACTTCCTTGACTTGCTAGTGCCTCTTCAAAACACCGAGGTCGACCAGATTCGTCTCGCCGGTGTGGGCGGTAGCGTCTCTTCAATCACAATCGAGACAGCAATCGGTTTCATCCGCGACGACGGGAGAGTCGCAACCGTGCGCGGCCAGTTCGGTGTGTTTACAGAAGGTGAAAGCGCTGAGTTGTCAGTGCTGGGCCGCGATGTGACCAACAATTTCGCCGTCATTTACGATTATCCCAATCGCGCGGTCGTTTTGCTCGCGCTCCCGCATTACTACGAGATCAAGAGACCATCCTGACAACCATCAGATGCCAAAACGCACCGACATTCACAAGATCTTGATCGTAGGCTCGGGCCCCATCGTCATCGGACAGGCCTGCGAATTCGACTACTCCGGCACGCAAGCTTGCAAGGCGCTTCGTAGCGAAGGGTTTGAGGTCGTCCTGATCAACTCGAACCCCGCGACGATCATGACCGATCCGGAGATTGCCGATCGCACTTACGTTGAGCCGCTCACGCTCGAGGCGGTGCGTGCGGTGATCGAACGCGAGCGACCCGATGCGCTGCTGCCGACGGTCGGCGGACAAACCGCGCTTAACATCGCGGTCGCGCTCGCCGAAGACGGAACACTCGAGCGCCTGGGTGTTGAGCTGATAGGCGCGAAACTCGAAGCGATCAAAGTTGCAGAGGACCGCCTGCTCTTCAAACGTGCGATGGAGGAAATCGGGCTGGAAATGCCGCGTTCCGGTTACGTCAAATCAATCGCAGAGGCGCGCGAGCTCGCGAAGACTCTCGGCTATCCGGCGATCATCCGCCCGTCGTTCACGCTGGGCGGCACGGGGGGCGGCATCGCATTCAACGCCGAAGAATACGAAGCCATCGTTCCTCGAGCGCTCGCTTCTTCGCCGGTGCACGAGACCTTGATCGAGCAGTCGATCATCGGCTGGAAAGAGTATGAGCTTGAAGTGATGCGCGACCTCGCCGACAACGTCGTCATCATTTGCTCGATTGAGAACTTCGACGCGATGGGAATTCACACCGGCGATTCGATCACCGTTGCGCCCGCGCAGACGCTGACCGACCGCGAGTATCAGGTGATGCGCGACGCCGCGATTCGCGTCATCCGAAAGGTCGGAGTCGAAACCGGCGGCTCGAACATTCAGTTTGCGCTCAATCCGCAAGACGGCCGCTTGATGATCATCGAGATGAACCCGCGTGTGTCGCGCTCTTCTGCTCTGGCATCGAAGGCAACCGGTTTCCCTATCGCCAAGATCGCGGCGAAGCTCGCCGTCGGCTACACGCTCGACGAGATACCCAACGACATCACTCGCAAGACGCCCGCCAGCTTCGAGCCGACCATCGACTATTGCGTCGTCAAAATACCCAAGTGGGCTTTCGAAAAGTTCCCCTCGAGCGACCCTACGCTGGGCACTCAAATGAAGTCGGTCGGCGAAGCGATGGCTATAGGCCGCACCTTCAAGGAAGCCTTTCAAAAAGGGCTGCGCTCTCTCGAAGTTCGCAGCGCGTTCCGGGTGCCTTCCGATCTTGACGATACGGAGCTGAGGCGCAGGTTGGTGGTGCCGTCCGCGGAGCGCGTCTACTTCGTGATGCACGCTCTGACCTTGGGCTATTCGACTGAGGAGCTTCACGATCTGACAAAGATCGATCCGTGGTTTCTCGACAACCTTTCTCAGATCGTCGAGCGCGAACGCGAGCTTCGGCGCGAGCGGATCGAGACAATCTCGCCAGGCGACCTGCGCGAGGCCAAGCGAATGGGCTTCTCCGATCAACGGCTAGCGACCGTGCTCGGAACGACCGAAGACCGCGTTCGCCGCACGCGGATCGAAATGGGAATCCGGCCCGTCTTCAAACGAGTCGACACCTGCGGCGCGGAGTTCGAGTCCTTCACTCCTTATTTGTACTCGACCTATGAAGACGAAGATGAAGCCGACCCGACTTCGAACAAGAAGGTGATGATTCTGGGTTCGGGACCTAACCGCATCGGGCAAGGCATCGAGTTTGATTATTGCTGCTGCCACGCGGCGTTCGCGCTGAAGGAAGAAGGCTACGAGTCGATCATGGTCAACTGCAACCCCGAGACGGTCTCGACCGACTATGACACTTCCGACCGCCTGTACTTCGAACCGGTTACCTTCGAAGACGTGATGGAAATAGTCGAGCGCGAGCGACCCGATGGAGTCATCGTTCAGTTTGGCGGGCAGACGCCGTTGAATCTCGCGATGAGTTTACTCGAAGCGGGTGTCCCAATCATCGGCACGTCGCCTGAGTCGATCGACCTTGCTGAAGACCGAAAGCGATTCGGCAGCCTGCTAGTCGAGCTTGGCATTCCACAGCCGCCCAATGGAACCGCGACGTCGAATGAAGAAGCTCGCGACGCGGCGGTCGAGATCGGTTATCCCGTGCTTGTGCGGCCGAGTTATGTGCTTGGCGGGCGCGCGATGCAGATCGTCTACGATGAAGCGACCCTCGACAACTACATGACTTTCGCCGTCGAAGCTTCGCCGGAGCACCCGGTGCTGATCGATTCATTCCTCGAAGACGCGGTCGAGATCGACGTCGATGCCCTGGCCGACGGCGAGCGAGTCGTCATCGCGGGCATTCAACAGCACATCGAAGAAGCCGGCATTCACTCAGGCGATTCGTCGTGCGTTCTTCCACCCTGGGGAATCAAGCTCGAGCACCTTGACGCGATGCGTCGTTATACGCGGGAGCTTGCTCGTGCCTTGAACGTGATCGGGCTGATGAACATACAATTCGCGATCTGGCGCGACAAGGTTTACGTGCTGGAGGTGAACCCGCGGGCGTCGCGGACTGTGCCGTTCGTATCAAAAGCCACGGGCGTCCCGCTCGCGAAGGTTGCAGCTCGGCTGATGGTTGGGAGGAAGCTTTCAGAGTTCAACCTTCCCGATGAGCTTGCGGTGGATCGCTTCTACATCAAATCGCCGGTCTTCCCTTTCGCGAAATTCCCAGGCGTCGATCCGATTCTCGGCCCTGAGATGCGCTCAACCGGCGAAGTGATGGGAGTAGCAGAAGGCTTCGGCAGCGCTTACTTGAAAGCTCAGCAGGGCGCTGGCACGAACCTTCCGCGAGAAGGAACGGTGTTCATCAGCGTGAACGATCACGACAAACGTATCGTTCTTGAGCTTGCGCAGGAGCTTCACGAGATGGGTTTCAAGCTGGTTGCCACACGCGGCACGCAGAAGAGACTTGAAGCGGAAGGCTTGCCGTGCGGATTCGTCTACAAGGTAACCGAAGGCCGTCCCAACATCGCCGACCTTGTGAAGAGCAAACAGGTTCATTTGATCATCAACACCCCGCTCGGTCGAACTTCGTTTTATGACGAGCGCTCGATCCGCCGCGCGGCTATTCAGTATTCGGTGCCGTGCGTGACGACGATGACCGGCGCAGTCGCGACTGTGGCAGCGATTCGTGCGCTGCGGGAAGAAGAGCTTCAGGTGAGGAGTCTCCAGGATTACCACGCTCAAGCCGCGAGCAAGTAGAGATTATTCAGCGAGGCCACCGCATTGGAGTCTAGCGTTACTACCGAGCAGGTCTCAAAGCTTAAACTGCATCCCTTCCAATTCGGTCACAGTTGTCGCACGACACATAAGACACTTGTCATTTGCCGCGAGCGTGGAAACATCCATGAAGATACTACCGCACTTGAGCCGCCAACAATCAGTCCCGGCGACCATGCCGCAGGGAATGAGCCCGGAAAAATAAGCGATCTCGGCTCATTCTGCAACAACGAGATTGGTTGACTTCCAAAGAATGGCACATCACTCCTTTCCGATGATTTGCGCAATTCTGAGACTTGACTCTCAAGCTTCTTCTTTTCTGCTTTGCTGATGTTCAGTTGCGAGATAGCTTTCTTCAATTCCGACTCCTTGCCCCTAAGCTGAGACCACGTTTCGGCCAAATGCGTAGTTTGTTCAGCAATATACCTACAAGATCCGTGATACGCTTCCGATAGTTTGATGCCGTAGTTTTCGATTTCGGTCTCTCTAGCTTCTTTCGAATGATCTTCTCGTTTCGAATGATCTTCTCGACGAGGTGTTCGGGGTGTTTAAGACGAAGTTTAAGCGAGTGAACAGCCGGCAGTGTCGAGAGTCGGCTTACGATGTAATCACCGGTTGCTTGCAATTCGCTACCCGAGCTTACGTGGAGACTATAAATTCTTTCCAGGTCGTCCCAGCTGAGGCCGGTTTGATCAAATTCTTCCTTGGTAAACGAGTACCGCTGCAGGAAATTGGCTTGGTCTAACTTCAACGGTGTTTCGCTCAATGTCTCCCTCCTCGAAGGTCGTCTAGCTCCTTACGCCTCAAGCCCCAATCCTCCATATCCCGGGTTCAAAGCGTACAGTTCGTTACATGCGTTCCGCAAGTGGAGACGTCCGGCCGCAGGTTGGGTGCCAAGCTTGCAACAGGCCGCCCAGCGCACTGGGCTACGGAGCTTTCCAGAAAGGCAGATGCGTGATTCGGTTCACCCATTCATCCGTGTCGGACGCCAACCAGATCAAAAGGAGTTCCTGGCAAGTGCGTGACTCTCCCGGTTGAGACTGGCACCGGGAAGATACGCGGGCTATGGGGCACTAGGCTTGTACTTTTCGTGGTAGCTGGTGCAGCCAGAGTCACAAGTTACCCACCGCGAGCCCGCCTCGGGCAAGTCAGTGACGACGAGCAGATGATTGCACTTCGGGCAGCGCGCTTTCACCTCAACGCCCTCGCTAAAGGCCAGGAGGGCTTCGAAGACCTGCTCCATCTCTGGGTGTTTCGCTAAGACCTGTTCGGGAATAGTTTGCACTGCCATGAGAGTCTAGTACCTCATAACCAGGTTCGGATAGGTTTCCATGTTGTTGCCGGTAGAAAGCATTAAGCCGGCGCAGCCGCGCCTGAAGCTCGGTCACATAAGCTTCGCGATCACGACGGAAAGCCTCTTCGGTTTCTTCCATCTGAGGCGCCATATCTCGGCAGAGCGAAAGGTAGATGCTGACGCTCTGCTCGATTGTGAGCTGCTCGGCAGAACGGCGTTCTTCTCGCGCGGCTTTATCCCAGCCTTCGCATAGTGTTTTCAACTCCCGCATACGGGCTTGATTATGTCAGTTCTCTCTTTGAGTCAGCTTGAGAAGCCGCTTGGGGCATTTTAAGAGCTCTTAGGGTTCTTCAGTCTCGCCGCCTCGACGACCTGCCGAATGGAATCGATGACCAACTCAGGCTGATCGCGATGAATCAGGTGGCCGCTCTTCTCGGCAAAGATATGCTTGCTTCGGCTTGAGCGTCGCGCGAGGTCCTCTTGCAGCTTGATCCGCAGCTCTTCTCCCTTCGGCGCCAGCGAACGCAACTGAGGCGGGTAATCGTCCGGATTGTAGGATGTCTTTCCGCGCGACAACACGACGAGCGGCACCCTGGTGCGCCAATTCGCGGCTTGCATCTCAGCGTTGCTCTTCTCCAAGTCGATTTGCGTAACTCCCAGTAGTCTTTTACCTCCGCGAGCCTCCATTTCTTTTCGAGTCTCCGCTGGTAACATCGCGAGCCACCTAGCGGTCTCTTCCTCGTGAACCGAATCGACGAGCACTATGCCGGCTACATCTTTTGGATAGAGGCTGGCATACATTCGCACGATGAGTCCGCCAAGAGAATGACCCACCAAAACGAGGCGTCCGGTCACCCCTGACTTAGAAAGCAGGAGGTGCAATTCGCGAGCTATCTGCGAGCTTGTCGTGGGCTGTTGCGGGGACGGATCACTCTTCCTCATTCCGGCTCGGTCATAGGAACAGACTCGTGTGAACTTGGCGATTTCAGGTTGAATGTTGCTCCAGGTTTCCGACGAGGCATTCAACCCGGCTTCCAAAACCACAGTCGGGCTGCCGATGACCGCTTCTCCTGAACAATTGATATAGAGTTTGCGACTACCAAGGTCAATCATACTACCCGCGGAAGATTTCTGAGTGGGAAAAGCATTGTGAGGACTGGCGGGGGTACCGGCTAACGGGACGGTTAGGATCGTGAGCAGGCACGCCGCGACTAATGTGAGTCTCATGGACTTGTCTCCGTCTAGATCCGCACGTTGCGATATCATAGCCCATCCTTGTTGGACACCTCCACTCCGCCGATTGTGCTTGCGAAGCAGTCTTGCGCTGGAGCGCCCGTACTTTCTTGACTGTGTGTTGGAGGGTGCAAAGACATTTCAAAGACTCTCGCCTTAATTTTTCCGAGCCTATTTGTCGAACGGCCGATTAATCTGTAAGCCGTTGGCCTTCGGCGTTGATATCTTGTAATCTTCGGCCTCGCGCCAATTCAACACAGAAGGCGAGCAAGCATGAAATATCACTTCATCTCGGCTGCAGGCCTCCTGATCTTTGCGGGAATCGCCTGGTTGCTGTCTACTGACCGTCGAAAGGTGTCATGGAAAACGGTCGCGTGGGGCATGGCGTTGCAGCTTGTGATTGGATTGCTGATCTTTCGCGTTCCAGGTTCACACCGCCCGTTTTTGTGGCTGAACGCCGGTGTTTTAGCTTTGCTCGACGCCTCGAAAGCCGGCACGGCTTTCTTGTTTGGGCCTCTTGCAAGCCCCGATGCGCCGGGATCGATCGGCTTCATTCTGATATTTCAAGTCCTGCCCGTCGCGATCTTCTTCGCAGCGTTCACCGCGCTTCTATATCACCTGCGGTTGCTCCAGTGGGTAGTGCGTCTGTTCGCAAAAGTCTTTCACCGCACGATGGCAATCAGCGGGGCGGAATCCTTGTGCGGTGCAGCGAACATCTTCGTGGGCGTCGAATCGGCGCTGGTGATCAGGCCCTATCTCGACAAGATGACGCGGTCAGAGCTGCTGACAGTGTTGACTACGGGGATGGCCACGGTCGCGTCGAGCACGCTTGGAATCTACGTGGCGTTCCTGACCGGCGTGTTCCCGCAGATAGCCGGCCATCTGCTGTCGGCTTCGGTGCTGGCGATTCCGGCGGCGATCGTCGTCTGCAAGCTGCTCGTTCCCGAGACTGAAACGCCTGAGACCGCGCTTGGAGTTCCGCCGGAAGACGAGTCCACGCGTGCGCGCAATCTGATGAGCGCGATCATCGCGGGCTCGATGGACGGCTTGAAGCTCGCAGCGGGAATCTCCGCGCTGTTGATTGCGATTCTGGGGCTCGTAGCGCTTGGCGACAAGATGCTCGGGCTCGGGAGCTCGTGGTTTGGAATGACCGAGCCGCTCTCGCTGGTAAGAATCTTGAGCTGGGTCTTTAGGCCGTTTGCCTACCTGCTTGGAATTCAGCCGAGTGACGTTCCTATGGCGGCGCGGTTGTTGGGAGAGCGCGTGATCCTGACCGAGGTTGTTTCTTACAACGATCTCGCTCAAGTTATCTCGAACGGACAGGTCAGCGACGGGCGCACGGTGGTGATCCTGAGTTATGCGCTATGCGGGTTCGCGCACGTGGCGTCGGTTGCGATCTTCGTAGGCGGCACGGCGGCGCTTTGCCCCAAGCGTCGCGACGATCTTGCCGCGCTTGGATGGCGCGCGTTGGTGGCGGCGACGTTAGCCACGTTGATGACGGGGTGCGTCGCAGGGATCTTTAGCAACGGCGAGGGCGTCTTGCTGCTCAGATGAAGGACCGGAGTGAGAAACGCTTCGGTCGTTTTCCGATTCAATTCGGCGCAACGTCCTGCGCGGCTGAGTGATGTAAACTTGCAGGCGAGTGCAATGCGAGCGAATCCATTCTCGAACCGCAGTTCGTAGTCACGCCTTGAGGCGGAGGTTCAGAGTTCAAGCTTTAGCTTGCTCCTAGTGCTTTACCCGATCGAATCACCCAAGCTAAAGCTTGAACTCTGAACTTCCGCCTGAAGGCCGAACTACGAACTACTAAAAAGGAGAACGAATATGCCTATCTATGTGACACTTCTCAAAAACACGGCGCAGGGCGCCAAGGAAATCAAGGACTTTGGAAACGCCGTCGAAGAAGCGGCCGGATGGATCGCTCGCGATGGCGGCAAGATACTCGGCGCCTATGCCCTTCAGGGTCACTACGATTTTCTCTGGATCACCGAGTACCCCGACGGGACGGGAATAGGAAAGTCGCTGTTGTCGGCGGCGGCCAGGGGGCTGGTTGTCACTGAAACCTTGGAAGCCCTCCCGATCGATAAGTTTGTATCGCTGTTGAAGTCACCCGCGATGACCGAGCGATTCGGCCAGATCAAGTCGTAAGGCGCTAACCGAGTTTCCTCGTTCGAATCAGCGCGATCTTGCACTCCGCATATCCACAGTGCAAGACTGGCATCCATGCGCGCAGTCGTGCAGCGAGTAACTGACGCCCGCGTCGAAGTCGGCGGCGAAATTGTCGGCGAAATCGGCGCGGGGTTTCTCGTATTGTTGGGTATCGCCGGCGATGATGCGAACACGGATGCCGATTATCTCGCGGAAAAGATCGTCAACCTTCGCGTATTCGACGATGACGAAGGGAAGATGAACCGGTCGCTTTTGGAAACGGCCGGAGCGATGCTGGTGGTTTCGCAGTTCACGCTTTACGGCGACGTGCGCCGCGGCCGTCGCCCCTCTTACTCAGACGCAGCAGAACCCGAGAAGGCAAACGAGCTTTACGAATACTTCGTCGAGCGAGTGCGATCATTCGGTGTAAAAGTCGAGACCGGCGTCTTGCAAGCAACCATGAAGGTGAGTCTGGTCAACGATGGGCCAGTGACCATGTTGCTGGATAGTCGAAAGCTGTTTTGAAGCTGAAGGGCCGGCAGTTCGGCATCACTCGAATGGTTGCCCTCTTCACCGGCCGTATGCGTTGCGCGTATGTTTGGACAGTGAGATGCAACGGCTGCTTCTGGCTTGGCTCAAGCAGTCTATTTCAGACCCGCATACTCTTTCTTCGCTTCAATCAAGATCGGCAAATCAGCATCCGCATCTTTCCATATTGCGAGGAAGTCCTGATAAGCTTTGCGGCTCCCGGCCAATAAGCAATCTGTGATTCAACTTCACGCCGCAGCACTTCATCGCCCGCGCACGCTTCATCGAGAAAGCCTGCACGTTCAGCGACTCCGCGTTCGAGCGCGGCCTGGGCCAGTTCATCGATCTGCTTCCATCGTTCGGGAGTCATTGCTCTCCCTTGCTGATCGCTTTCAGCAGCCAGCCTTTAGCGCTTCGCCATTCGCGCATTACAGTCGCAGGCGATACTCCTACGACCTCTGCTGTCTCATCTACGCTGAGCCCGCCGAAGTACCTCAACTCAACTACCTGAGACTTTCGCGGGTCGATTTCCGCCAGATCTTTCAACGCATCGTCAAGCGCGATCAGTTCCGCCGCTCGCTCTTCGGCGCCGATGACCGCTTCATCAAACGATACCTTGAGCGCGCCCCCTCCTCGCTTTGCATAGCCGCGGCTTCGAGCGTGGTCTACCAGGATTCGGCGCATCGCCTGCGCGGCTACCGCGTAGAAGTGAGCTCGATTCTCCCATCGCATGTTCTTGTGATCGATCAGCCTCAGATAAGCCTCGTTGATCAATGCTGACGTTTGTAGAGTATGGTCGGCGCGCTGACGGCGCATGTAATAGCCAGCTAACCGGCGCAGCTCCCGATATACCAGAGGGACCAGTTTATCGAGCGCAGTCTTATCACCATCGCGCCAATCCAGCAAAAGCCTACTTATCGTTCCGGGTGAGGGAGTCATGAGGCCCTCATTGCAGTGTGAGATTGAACCCAGGCGACGTGAGTATAGCACGCCCTGCATTTGCCATTTGGCATTCGTAAAGGAGCTGACCGGCCAATGATAGTTCTCAGATGCGATTCCCGACCTAGTAGGCGAGGGCAGAAAGAGATTGCCCTCCAGTTCAACGAAGCCACGGCCGAGCCGAGAGCTTCGCAAACGGGATCGCTTTATGGAAACCAGCCACCGGCACTCGACAGTCTCTACCCTCCTATCCGCTTTTTTCGCGCTAACGTTCATATGGCCTTGGGTCTCCTCGCTCGCACGGACGAAAAGCGAGTTTTACGGGGAAAAGACTGGCCTCAAAATCAATGACGCGGTGATAGAGGAGTTTGGGAAGGCTTGGCGTGCCGCTGGCGCAGGTAGATCCAAAACAGAAGTCGTAGTGCTGCTCTATCAGAACATCGATGGCTCTCTAGTGGCAAAGTCACTGCGCCCGTCTAACGAATACAAGCAGGTCACATTTAAATGGGACCCAGCCGCAATCGCAGTAGTCCACACCCACCCCAACGAATGCGATGCGGAGCCTCAAAGAGAAGACAGGCAAATAGCCGACAAGTCTCGCATTGCAGTCTACACCATAACCAGCCGAGGGATGTACGTATATGACCCCGACACCAAGAAGATCAGCATGGTGCACCAAGGGCTTGATTGGCTCGAATCAGCAAAGTGGAATCACGATCGGGCGGTCATAGCCCAAACACCATAGGTCACTAGAAGGTTCGGGTGCGCTTCGCTGGTAGAGGTGAGAACAAAGTGAAGGCCCCGGATGCTTGCGGCACCCGGGGCTTTGTTGGAGCACTTGGCTAAAGGCATTCCCGTAGAGGGTTGGAGATTGAACTCAAGCTGGTGTCTTTTCGAGTTTCTCAAGCCGGACTTCGTGATCGTGCTGACCGGCTCGCACTTCAACAACGTCGCGGCTCAGCTCCCCTATCATCCGCTCGTTCCGCCCGCGTAACTGTCTAATCTCGCCTTCGATCACATCGAGTCGTCCAAGCTTGCCCTCTATCGCATTGAGACGACCCTCCACCGCATCGAGACGCACTTCTATCGCATCAAGACGCCTTCCGTGATTCTCTTGCTCGGCTACTATTGTGTCGAGCCGAGAAACCACCACTTCCCACATCGGGGTGGTATCGCGCAGCCTGGCCTCAACCTTTGCATCGAGAGCCTCAACCTTTGCATCGAGAGCCTCAACCTTTG